>CACNAI010000004.1 GCA_902618335.1 uncultured Prochlorococcus sp.
CAAATGCTTCGTTTGAAATTAGGACGACTACTTCTTGTTCAATTAGTTTTTATTTTTACTCAAATGAAGATAGTATTTTTCTAAGAAAAGATAATAGAAAGTTAATTGCTCAGGGATTAGAGTTGATCCCGATTAATGAGCATACATCTTCATCCGCTTATCATGTGCCAGAAGGAATATTTTATAGATATGGAAAATCAGTGTCAGAAATAGATCGAAAATTACTTGTTGGCGGAAAGTTACCTATCGATTTAATAAAGAATTTAATTTTGCATCAGGAGATGTAGAAATATTCAAAAATAGGTTAATAAAAGTAGTTTTTTAAAAAATTTTTTGTTTTTGAAAAATTCTTAAATATTGACTATTTTTGGATATTGCTTCTCATTTTTTTATAAAAGGTAATTTTTGAAAAATAATAAGTATTTGATATGTGTTAGATTTTAAATACTAAATAATTCTCTCAAAATTTAAAATTCTTTGGATTTGTTTGTTTTATCTTTATTTAAGTGTTTTTGAACCATACAATCTATAAGCTTTTTTTATGAATAATTCTCAACATCCTGAATTTAGAATAGGTAATGGCTACGATATCCACAAACTTGTAAAAGGAAGAAATCTTATTATTGGGGGGGTCTTACTTAAACATCCTAATGATTTAGGTTTAGAAGGTCATAGCGATGCCGATGTTTTAAGCCATTCAATAATGGACTCTTTATTAGGTGCATTATCTCTTGGAGACATAGGTAAATACTTCCCTCCAACAGATAAAAAATGGGAAAATGCAAATAGCCTATTACTATTATCTAAAGTTATAGATTTGGTGAGACAAAAAGGTTGGGAAATTAATAATATTGATAGTGTTATTATCGCTGAAAGTCCCAAATTATCCCCTCATATTGAGCTAATCAAAGAAAATATCTCAAAATCTTTAAATGTAAAAAGTGAACTAATAGGTATTAAAGCTACTACTAACGAAAGATTGGGTCCAGAAGGGAGGGAAGAAGGAATAAGTTGTCACTCAGTAGCGCTTCTAAAAAGGATAAAATGAAAGTATTTAGTTTTTTGCAGAGGGTTTTTAAATTATTTTTATGTTCACTAATTAGTGGCGTTACTCTGCTACAGATTAATATTCAAAATGTTAATTCACTTTCTATGGATACTATTCAAGGAGAATTTGTTATTGAAGAATTAAGACTTAAAGTACCTGCCGAGGCAAAAGCAGTATGGTTGAATGCTGAAAAAAAAATATGGGAACCCTGGTTATCTTCTCAAAATGGTTTTTTAGGGAGACAATTATTTTGGAATAAGGCAAAAGAAGAGGCTCTAATATTGGTAAATTGGAAAAGCAAAAGTTTATGGAAAGACATACCAATTTCAGAAGTGAATAAAGTACAAGAAAAATTTGAGGATAGTGTTAAAACTGCTTTAAATGTTAGTGAAAATCCTTTTGAATTAATTTATGAAGGAGAGTTAGATAAGCAAGAATGAATTTAGATATAAGATTTGATTTCCAAAGAAGAGAGAGGCTGGGACTCATTGAAGCAATTTGGGGACAAGACAAGAGTATCGATCAATTAAAGAGGGTAACTGAAAAGGTATTAGCTAAAAATGAGTTAGTTTTCATTACAAGGATTAATAGTGAAAAAGCTAATAATCTTTTAAATTTGTACGATGATGCACGATTTTATGAAGAGGCAAAATGTCTAATAATTGGACAGAATTTGAATAAAATAAATACAAACAAAAAAGTTGCAATAATTTCCGGAGGTTCAAGTGATTTGGCCGTAACACTTGAAGCGCAATTAGCGCTCGACGTTTATGGAGTTAATTGTCAATCTTTTATAGATGTCGGAGTAGCAGGACTTCATCGATTGATGAGTCAGTTAGAAGAAATTAGTAAATATGATGTATTAATAGTTTGTGCTGGAATGGAAGGAGCTTTGGCAACAGTTTTGGGAGGATTGTTGGCACAACCGATAATTGCCGTCCCCGTGTCGGTGGGCTATGGCGTTAGCAAGGATGGAGAAACTGCTTTAAATAGTATGTTATCAAGTTGTTCGCCAGGGATTGCAGTTATGAATATAGATAATGGTTATGGAGCAGCAATGGCGGCTCTAAGAATTGTTAAAAGTATTTCCTAAATATTTACTTTTTTTCTATTTCTAATAGGTTTTCTATCCATAAATTTAGTTGTTTTGAAAGCATTCCTTCTTCTCTCATTTTGATAGCCTTAATCACGACTTCAGTATTTACCCACTCTGGAAATCTTTTCGACATTTATTTTTATAATCAGTAACTATAATTTGGTACAAATTTTTATAAAAACAAGATCTAAGTAACAAATTTAATCTTTTATGTTTGATTTTGTACTTAATCTAGACAGCTCCGAAGAGGTATGTTCGCTTTCTACGTTTTTTAGTCTTTCAATTAACTCAGAAAGATCTTTGTGAGCTAACTCTCCATTTTGCTCCCACTTTAGGGACCTTGAGTTACTATTGAATTTTTCTTTCATTATCCTATTTAGGTATTAAGAATATAAAACGAAAAAAGAAAAAATTTGGTTATTGTTTCAAGCTTAAACTTAAAAAATTATGAAGATTTTTATTTTTTAAAAATTTTATCTTTTAACCACCACCAACAATTGAAACAATTTCTAAATTATCACCATCTTTAAGTTTCACATTCTCCCATTTTTTTGAATTAATAATTAAATTATTCAACTCGACAACAATTGTGTTGGGTTTATACCCCATTAAATTGAGCGCAGTTGTTAGAAGAGCATCATCTTGATCTACATCTATTTTTTTTTCTTCTCCATTTACTTTAATTTTCATGAGACAACTCGTTTAAAATCATAATAGCGTCTTCTTTCGGATCTTCAGAATTCATTAATTGCGAGACTAAGGCAACTTTTTTCAAGCCATTTTTTTTTAAATATGAAACATTACTTGAATTAATCCCCCCGATGGCAAACCAAGGAATATTTAAATCTTTTGTTAAGTTTTTGATCTTTTCAATACCTATAGGTTTTTTGTTCTTTTTTGTCGCAGTCTCAAATACTGGTCCTATTCCTATGTAATTACAACCATGTTTTATAGCATTAGAAATATCATTTTCATTATTTGCGCTTATACCGATAATTTTTGAATATCCTAATAATTTTCTTGCAGTTTTTAAATCTAAATCATCTTGTCCAAGATGAATGCCATCAGCATTTGAAGCTAAAGCTATGTCAACTCTATCGTTAATGATGAATAATGAATTATATCTTTCACATAGATTTTTAATTTGGATTGCTTCTTGAAGATGGTCTTTATCAGTTCCAGTTTTAAATCTATGTTGAATGATTCTTACCCCTGCAATTAAAATTTCTTCTATTATTTTTAATAAATTTTCCTTGTGATCTGTGATGACATACAAATCATTTTCTTTTAATATTTCCTCTGACTTCTTACATTTGTTTAAACTTAATAAGTCCACCTCTAAAGTATAAATTTCATACCTAATTTCCGAAGCGATTTTTGAAAGTTCATAATTATAACGCCTTGAGAATTCTTCTATGACTCTTAATGCTTCTTGAACTCTGCCTGAATTAGAACTTATTATTTGCTCAGGTTTTTTTCTATTTATTTGCTCTTGATGCGTTAATCCTTTGCATTTGTCCTCAATATGATTTCTAGATTGTTTATAAATTTCTAAATGATTTTTCCCTAAAATTTGTCTAAAATTTTTAATCTTTTCAACATATTTTTCTTTGCCTAGACCAAATCTAGCCCAATCCTCTAAGACCCTTAATCCTTCTCTGGCTCTGTCTAGATTAGCGTCAATAATTTGATATATTCTTAAATCTTCAGTATTTGTATTTTTTGAATTCAACATTTGATTTTAAATTTTATAATTTTTAAAAATTTTTAGGGCATTATCTCTATCTTTTTTTATTTGATTAGAAAGTTCATCTATATTCTTGAACTGGATTTGAGATCTAAGCTTTTCAAATGGTTCTACAGATAGATTAAAACCATATAGATCGATATCTTTATTTATCAAATGAACCTCAACTGCAGATGGCAATAGAGGATTTATTGTTGGTTGAGAGCCAAGATTCATAACAGATTCAATTTTTTGGTTAGTGTTTTCTATAGTTGTCCAAGCGGCGTAAACTCCTTCCCCTGGTAAAAATTTTCTACCATCTATTGCAAGATTTGCGGTGGGCCATCCTATCCCCTTCCCAATGCCTTTTCCCCTAACAACCTTCCCTTTAAAACTATAAGGCCTTTTTAGGATTTTGAAAGCATTTTTCAGATCACTTTTCTCTAATAAATGTCTTATTCTGCTGCTGCTGATTCTACCTTCTTTGTCTTCTAAAATTGGAGTAATTTTTAGTTTTATATTCGTATCTTTAATGATATTTTTTATAGTATTTATGTCTCCACTTCTTCTAAAACCAAATTTAAAATTTGCACCTACAGAAATGTTTTTTGCTTGTAATTGGTTTATTAAAATATCTCTTATAAATCTTTCTGCACTTAATTTAGAAAGTTCCTCATCAAAAGGAATTAGAACTAATTGTTGAATCCCAAGATCTTCAAGAATAGGAAGTTTTTCTTCAGGGAGATCCAGTCTAAGACGCGTCTCTTGGTAAAGAACTTCTCTGGGATGAGGCCAGAAGCTCGCAATTGTTGGGGTATATTGATTTTCTTCGACTACACTTTTTATTAATTTTCTGTGTCCAGCGTGTAGGCCATCAAAACTTCCAATAGCTATTGACGTGGGATTCTTAACTTCAGATGGCGATATTAAAGAGATCAAAAGATTACGTGCAATTTTATGATTTTGATGGCAAATTTGGATAGATAATAGTTATTCAATCAAATGAATGCCTGACAAAATTGATTTTCAGTCCCTTTCATTTGGAATGCGGCGCATCGGATGGATACGCTTTTGGGTTCAATCCATTTTAGGTGTTGTTGTTGCAGCTGTTTTGCTTTTTTCAAATGTTGTAAATAATAGCGAAGGGCAGCTTGGCTTAGCGCCTGGCTTATCGCTTACAACAATATCCTTGATTTTACTACTTTTTAGTCTTTGGCAAGGTTGGTTAATAGTTAGAACAGGAAGAGCAATTGTAAGTAATGCAAGACCCTCAAGAGGACAAACCAGTAAATTAATAAAAAGAGGTTTAATCGTTGATTTATTGGGAATTTTGTTTGGATTAATTGGATATCAAGCTCTTATGGGTGCTCTATTCATACAAGCATCCTCTCAAACAACAGGACAATTGATAACAGCGACATCTGATATCCCAATTACTGGACTTGAAATATTATCAGTTCTCAGTAACACACAAGTAATTGCTGCTCATTTTTTTGGACTTTGCTTTTCTTTATGGCTTTTAAGAAGGATTTATAAATGAATTATTAATTTTAGGTAAGTCGTCTAAATTACCCCTCCAAAATAAATCTGGTTCTACAGGTGTAAGCGATATTTTATTATCTTGTATTTGAGATACGTCACTGGGCCAGTTTCTTGGTCCAAAACCTTTTGATTCAAGATCTAAAACTACCTCACCTGCTAACCAATAATAATCGTCACCTCTTGGGTCTTCTCTTTTGGAAAATTGATTTTTATATTTTCTTACTGATAATCTCGTCCAAGATAATTCTTTTATTTTGCTTTTCTCGCAAGGGGGTATATTCAAGTTCAATAGAAGTGAAGCTGGCCAACTATCCTTAATTGCTTGTTCGACAATATTCATTGCGATGTCTCCAGCAAATTCAAAATTCTTCCATTTAAAACTAGCAACACTTATTGCCATGGAAGGAACATTCTCTAAAGTGCCTTCCATAGCAGCAGCGACTGTACCTGAACAAAAAATATCTGTTCCTAAATTTGGCCCGTGATTTATTCCAGATAAAACTAGATCAGGTTTATTATCTAAGAGTTCAGATAATGCTAACTTGACGCAATCAGCAGGCGTGCCAGAACATCCCCAAGCTTCAATTCCTTCACCAAATAATTCGTCTGCTCTCTCCACCCTCAATGGGGATTGTAAGGTAAGGCCATGACCAGTGGCTGATCTTTCTTGGTCAGGACATACTACTTTTACCTTATGCCCTCTTTTTTGCGCTGATTTTGCTAACGCTCTTATCCCTGCTGCGAAAACACCATCGTCATTGCTAATTAATATATTTAACGGTTTCATTAATCAATAAATTTTATTTCTGGACGATATTTAAGTAATATAAAGAAATACTTATTTTTACTATATCAGTGAGTCAAATTGAATCATTAAGTCAAATTGAGGAAAAACTAAATAATCTTTCTCTAATAGCGAAAAATAATATAGATAATTCTGATACTCATGAAGAACTGGATCAATTGAGAGTTTCCTTGTTAGGGAAAAAAGGTGATTTGTCAATTATCTTGAAAACAATGGGTCAACTGTCCCCTACTGATAGGCCAATCGTTGGCCAGAAGGCAAATTTAATAAAGATAAATTTGCAAGAATTAATAACTGCAAGAAAAAATCAACTTAATAGTGAAGCCTTAGATAAAAAGATTAAACAAGAAAAAATTGATGTAACTATCCCATCGATTGGAACACCTCCTGGAAATAAACATCCCTTAATTTCAACTCAAGATGAAATAATAGATATTTTTTGTGGTTTAGGATACTCAGTTGAAAGTGGCCCTGAGATAGAAACTGATTTTTATAATTTTGAGTCACTCAATATACCCAAAAATCATCCCGCAAGAGATATGCAGGATACTTTCTACTTAGATGAAAATCGACTTTTGAGAACCCATACTTCTCCTGTACAGATAAGGTACTTAGAGAAAAATCCTCCTCCTGTAAGAATTATTGCTCCTGGAAGAGTTTATAGGAGAGATGCCGTAGATGCTACTCATTCTCCTGTATTCAATCAGGTTGAGGTTTTATGTATCGACCAAGATATTAATTTTAGTCATCTAAGAGGGACAGTTCTTACTTTTTTGAAGGCCTTTTTTGGAGATATTCCTGTAAGATTTAGAGCTAGTTATTTCCCCTTTACTGAACCTTCAGCAGAAGTAGACGTTCAATGGAAAGGTAAATGGTTAGAAGTAATGGGATGCGGAATGGTAGATCCTAGGGTCTTAGAAAAATTAGGAATAGATTCTGAGAGGTGGACGGGATTCGCAGCTGGATTGGGAGTCGAAAGATTTTGTATGGTGAGACATCAAATTGACGATATCAGAAAATTTTACACAAATGATCTTAGATTTTTAGAGCAGTTCTAATAGAAATAAATTTCTTAAATTATGATTGTCCAACAATTTAGTTTAAAATAGTTCCAGCTTTAATTTTTTGATTGGTACGTAAAGCAGGACTCATAGTTAATGATAGTAAAGAACTGGCAGTTAAAACTGCAAGTTCTGTACAAGAGAAATTGGAAAAATCCAATTATGAGGTCGTAAGAGTTAGTAGCTCTGGGGGGATGGTTGGATTTGCTAATCCCGATCAACATGTTCGTCCTCTGGGTTATTCTAATTGCGTTCCAGATGGGTTTGATTCGTCTATTGAATTTGCAATTGTACTTGGCGGAGATGGGACTGTGTTATCAGCAGCAAGGCAGACTGCACCAGCAAAGATTCCAATTCTTACCATAAACACTGGTCATTTAGGATTTCTTGCGGAAGCTTATTTATCAAACTTGAATGAAGCTATTGATAAACTCATCATTGGTAATTGGGATATTGAAGAAAGAACCTGCTTTATAATAAGTGTAATGAGGAATGATCAGAGGAGATGGGAGTCTCTTTGCCTTAATGAGATGGCATTACACAGGGAACCTCTTACAAGTATGTGTCACTTTGAAATTTCTATAGGGCGACACGCTCCTGTGGATATTTCGGCTGATGGAGTAATTTTATCGACTCCAACTGGTTCTACAGCATATTCTTTGAGTGCTGGAGGACCTGTTATCACGCCTGATTGCCCAGTTGTCCAATTAACTCCAATTGCTCCGCATTCGTTGGCATCGAGAGCATTAGTTTTTAATGATTCAGAGCCAGTAACTGTGTTCCCTGCCACTCCTGAAAGGTTAGTAATGGTGGTTGATGGCAATGCTGGTTGTTATGTTTGGCCTGAAGATAGGGTTTTAATAAGAAAAAGTAAACACTCCGTGAAGTTTATAAGACTCGAAGATCATGAATTTTTCCAAGTTTTAAGAAATAAACTAGGTTGGGGGTTACCCCATGTTGCTAAACCTGAAAAATAACAATTACTTAAATTTATTTTTTCCCTTTTAATAGAAAAATAGGATTATTTGGTTCTAATCTCAATCCCTCAGCGATACTTAAGCTTTTATAGGTCTGAATTAAATTTAAATTTGTTTTGAAATTTTTACCTTCTAATTCCTCTTTCAACTCTTTGATAATTTGAATGTCAATTATTGGGATAACGATAATATCTCCAATTTTCATGCCCTGAGCCATGGTATTAATAATTTGAAGTTTAGTCTTTTTATCACATCCTCCAATTACTAACCTATTAGGTTTTTCAAAAGAACTTAAATTTCTTGTGTTCAAGGTTTTAATTATGTCTTCCTCAAAAATAAATTTTGGTTTTACGCCAAGTCTTTTTGAGTTTTCTAGTATTAATGCTTTTGATCCAATCCTTTTGTCGATACAAAACAATTCTAAATTAGGCCTTAATTTTAATGCCTCTAAGCCAATTGATCCACAACCCGCTCCTATATCCCAAATGACACCATTTTTCGGGAGCTCTAAATCAGCTAAGATTTGAATGCGAACTTCTCTTTTAGTTAATAAATTTGGTCTATCATCATAAGTTTTAAAAATACTGTCATTGATTCCGAAAAGAGGGATATTATTATTTGAAAAAATTTTCTTTGTTTTTGTAAGAACAACAATGTTTAAACTTGATATGTCAGAGGGTAATGACTTTTTAAGATTTAATTTGCGTATATTTTCATTGTCGAAGCCTATCTCTTCACATAGCCAAAAATTATAGAAGTCAATTAAATTTAATTCTGATAAATGTTTTTTGATTACTTCTAAACTTTTGGTGTGTGAATCTGTAATAATTGCCAAACTTGAAGGCCTTGGTTTAAGAGCCTCAACTAACCTAGTCGAATCTCTGCCGTGAATACTTATAATTACAGTATCTTGCCATGGGATCTTTAACTTGCTAAATGCTATTTGAATGCAAGTATTTGAAGGGTAAAAATTTAATTCCTCTTTTGAAAAATTTTCTAGAAGTATTCTCCCAATGCCAAACCATAGAGGATCTCCTCTTGAAATTAAAATTACATCACTTTTTTGGGATTTAAGCCATTTAATCAGTTCGTTATTACTTTTGCTTTCAAAAAATGATTTCTTTTTTTTCTAAATTATTTTGACTCCATGCTTTAATTTTTTCAAAATATGAATTAGGAACAGCAATAGAAACTGTATCTAGAAATAGATTTTGTAATTTGAGGGGTAAATCTTCAAATTTATAAGAATTAATTCCTATTACATGAATTTTTCTTTTTTTTTCAGTCATGAATATTTAATTAAAAGAAACTTATATATTTGAATGTTTTATGAAATTATCTTATGATTGTTCGAGCTTTCATAATAAATCAATTGTCTGAAAGGAGAAAGAGATTGCATGATTTATTGTTAACTCTAATTAATAAAGATAGTGAGTTTGAGTTTATTGAAGAAGATTCTAGCGACTTAACATCTAGCTATTCTGAAAAAGACACTTTGAATTTATCTCGAGTTATAGAAAAAAAATCGTAAAATAATCAAAAGATATCAAGCTATTGTAAGAACAGCTGTAACTCTAGATGCCCTGATGGATTCTGAAAATGAAGAAAATTACAAAATCAAATAAAAATATATTTTTTAAAAGAATATTACCTTTACTTTTACTACTATCCTTTATTTTTAACCCATTAAAAGTATTTGCGGAAGTTGCAGAAACAGAAATAAATGGGGAATTAATAAATGCTAGCAGTGAGTTTTTAAGGGACTTAGACTTTGAAACTTGGCAATTAGTGGCTTATAAATCACCTCTTTTTGAAGATAAGTTGATCTTGAGGGTAATAGGTTATCCAGGAAATCTTAGGATTGATCATCCTACTGACTTAAGGGTTGAATCAGGGAGAAAACAGTGGCTTTTAGATGATAAAACATTACTTAATGTGGAATTAGCGAATGATGGAAGACAAGCTGCTGCAGAATTTGATCTTAATGAACTTATACAAAATATTGATAAAAATAGACCATTGCGATTATCTTTACCAGGTGTTTTTTCGGAGTTACCTGTACCGCCTTTTCTGGTTAAAGAATGGAGAACACTTAGTTGATAATTAATAGAGGAGATGTTTGAAAAAAATATAAGCCATTTAAAATGGATGAAAAGAGCAATTTTTTTGGCTTCTTTAGGCAAAAATACAACGAGTCCTAACCCTAGAGTGGGAGCAGTGATAATTGATAAGAATGGAAAGCTTATTGCGGAAGGATTTCATTACAAGGCTGGTATGCCCCATGCTGAAGCAATGGCTTTTAATAATTTAAAAAAAGATGCTAGAGGTGGTTCAATTTATGTAAATCTTGAACCTTGCTGTCATCAGGGTAGAACACCTCCATGTGTTGATAGAGTTATATCCTCTGGGATAAAAAAGGCCTATATATCTATTGAAGATCCTGATGTAAGAGTTGCTGGTAAAGGTATTAAGCTGCTAAAAGAAGCTGGAATACAAGTTCACTTAGGATTATGTAAAAAGGAATCCTTAGATTTAAATAAGGCTTTCATTCATAAGAATATTACTAAAAAGGCATTTGGTGTTTTTAAATGGGCAATGAGTATTGATGGAAGAATAGCTTTAAAAAACGGAAAAAGTAAATGGATTACTAACGAAGAATCAAGGGCATTAGTGCACTCTTTTAGGGCAGAATTTGATGCAATCATCATTGGTGGAAACACATTAAGAAGAGATAATCCCCTCTTGACTACTAGAGGTTTAAAAAATCCTGAGCCTTTGCGAGTTGTTTTTACAAAAAGTTTAGACCTGCCAACAAATTCTAATCTTTGGGATTGTAATAAGGCAAAGACTTTAGTTATTTATGATTCTTCAACAGCAAATGAAAATTACCTCACTAGGATTCCAAAGTCTGTTCAAGTTGAAAAGGTGTCATCAGATAATCCAGAGTTAATTTCAAAAATACTTGCTAAAAGGGGATGTAATAAAGTTTTGTGGGAATGTGGTCCTCGGTTGGCTACTGCAGCTATTAAATCTAATTGCATTCAGGAAATTATAACTTTTATTGCTCCAAAAATTTTAGGTGGAGAAAATAGTATGAATCCCCTTGGGGATTTTGAATTTGGAGAAATGCAAGAAATTATTAAATTAAGCGAAGCTCAGCTTAGTTTGATTGGGGATGATATATGCGTTAAGAGTTCATTCAAAAATTAATTTTTGAGGTGTTTTATATGGGTTAAAGTACCGTACGGTTCTTACCCAAAAAAAAACAATGCAGATACGGAAACTGTTGGTTTAGTTTATAATAAGTTCAAATTTGTCCACAATTATGCCAATAAGACAAGACGATAATCAACCTAATAGAAGATTTGGAATTGTAAATATCATTTTGATAGGAGTTGGAGCACTACTCTTATTTAGTAGCCTTTTCCCTAATCAAAATATGCAAATACCTAGGGTTCCTTACTCCTTATTTATTGATCAAGTTAATGATGGAGAGGTAAAGAGAGCATATATTACCCAAGAACAAATCAGATATGAGTTAAATGGTGCTGAAGAGGGCGCCCCCTCAGTGTTAGCAACGACACCGATTTTCGATATGGATCTGCCTCAAAGGTTAGAAAGTAAAGGCGTGGAATTCGCTGCTGCTCCTCCAAAGAAACCTAATTTCTTCTCAACTATATTGAGCTGGGTTGTTCCTCCTTTGATTTTTATCCTTGTCTTACAATTTTTCGCTAGAAGAAGTATGGGAGGCGGAGGTGCTCAAGGTGCTCTAAGTTTTACTAAAAGTAAAGCTAAAGTTTATGTACCAGATGATGAATCAAAAGTAACATTCGCAGATGTAGCAGGAGTTGATGAAGCTAAGGACGAATTAACAGAAATAGTTGATTTTTTAAAAAAACCCGAAAGATATACTGATATTGGAGCGCGAATACCTAAAGGTGTACTTCTTGTAGGACCACCAGGAACAGGAAAAACTCTTCTTTCAAAAGCTGTGGCTGGTGAAGCAGAAGTCCCTTTCTTCATTATTTCAGGTTCTGAATTTGTAGAGCTTTTTGTTGGTGCTGGAGCAGCAAGAGTACGAGATTTATTTGAACAGGCGAAGAAAAAAGCTCCTTGTATAATATTTATTGATGAATTAGACGCGATAGGCAAGAGTCGTTCAGGATCTATGGGTGTAGTCGGCGGGAATGATGAAAGAGAACAAACTTTAAATCAGCTCCTTACAGAAATGGATGGTTTTGCCTCTGCCGACAAGCCTGTAATTGTCCTTGCAGCTACTAATCAACCAGAAGTGCTTGATGCTGCTTTACTAAGACCCGGCAGATTCGATAGACAAGTTTTAGTTGACAGACCAGATCTCTCTGGAAGAAAAACAATTTTAGAAATCTATACAAAAAAAGTTAAGCTTGCTGAGACAATTGATCTCGATTCTATTGCCCAGGCTACTAGTGGATTCGCTGGGGCTGATTTAGCCAACATGGTAAATGAAGCTGCCTTATTAGCAGCCAGAGCTAAAAGAAAAAGTGTAGAACAACAAGATTTGAGTGAAGCTATTGAGAGAGTTGTTGCCGGTCTTGAGAAAAAAAGTAGAGTTCTTCAGGATGATGAGAAGAAAGTTGTTGCTTATCACGAAGTGGGACATGCAATTGTTGGACATCTAATGCCTGGAGGTTCAAAAGTGGCTAAAATTTCAATAGTACCAAGAGGGATGAGTGCACTAGGGTATACCCTTCAACTTCCAACAGAAGAGCGGTTTCTCAATTCAAAAGAAGAATTGAAAGGCCAAATAGCTACACTACTTGGAGGGAGATCAGCTGAAGAGGTAGTCTTTGGAAAGATAACAACTGGTGCTTCCAATGATTTGCAAAGAGCCACAGATATTGCCGAACAGATGGTAGGTACTTTTGGTATGAGTGAAATCCTTGGTCCATTAGCTTATGATAAGCAGGGTGGAGGACAATTCTTGGGCAATGGTAATAACCCTAGAAGATCAGTTAGTGATGCGACTGCTCAAGCTATAGATAAAGAAGTTAGAGATTTAGTAGACGATGCTCATGAGACGGCTTTAAATATATTAAGAAACAATTTGCCTCTACTTGAATCTATATCTCAAAAAATACTCCAGGAGGAAGTTATTGAGGGTGAAGAATTAAAATCTTTACTGGAAGAAAGTAAAATGCCTGCTTAGGTATAAAATTTATAATTTAATAAAGATATTTTATGATACACCCTGAAAAGCTTGCTAATAAAGATTTTTTGTCAAGTTGTGATCTTTCAGTTGATGAAGTTACTCATATTTTGGAATTAGCAGAAAATTTAAAAAAAAAAGAATTATCTCTTAACCTCAAGAATAAAGTTTTAGGTCTTATTTTTGACAAATCATCGACTCGCACCAGGGTTAGTTTTCAAGTGGCGATGGCAAGACTTGGTGGAACAACAATTGATTTAAATCCTTCCACTTCTCAAATAGGCAGAGGAGAGCCAATCAAAGACACTGCAAGAGTTTTAAGTAGATATTGTGATGCAATGGCAATAAGAACCTTTAATCAATCAGATTTAGAAGAGTATGCACAATGGTCTTCAAAACCTGTAATTAACGCTCTTACTGATTTAGAACACCCTTGTCAGGCGCTGGCAGATTTCTTGACGATAAAAGAGGAGTTTTGCAATTTTGAGAATTTGATTTTGACTTTTGTGGGTGATGGTAATAATGTTGCCAATTCTCTGATTATATGTGGTGCTTTATTAGGTGTTGAAGTGAGAATAGCTACACCAAAAGGTTACGAACCAAATCACGATGTAATTAAAAAAGCGCGCGAAATATCTAAGTTCAAGGATTCGTTGAAACTTTTCAATGATCCTTATCTTGCTTCTTCAGGAGCTAATGTCCTCTATACAGATGTTTGGTCTTCTATGGGTGAAGAAAATCAAAAAGAAGAAAAAGATAAAGATTTTTATGGTTTTACCATAGATAACGATCTTTTAAAACAAGCAGATAAAAATGCAATAATTCTTCACTGCCTCCCGGCATATAGAGGTAAAGAAATAACAGATGAAATAATGGAAGGTCAACATAGTAGAATTTTTGATCAAGCTGAAAACAGGATGCATATACAACAAGCATTGCTAGCTTGCTTACTTTCTTAGTTCTCTTGCCTATTTGGCGTAAAAGAGGTACAAATGTATTAGTTAGTATATTGTCTTAATGGCCAGACTGATTGAAGATCTTACTGAAGCTCAGAATGAGCTATATGAATGGGTTAAAAATTATATGAGAGATTGTAAACATAGTCCCTCTATTAGACAAATGATGTTAGCAATGGGTTTAAAATCACCCGCCCCTATTCAAAGTAGATTAAAGCATCTTCAAGAAAAAGGTTATATTTCTTGGCAAGAAGGAAAGGCCAGGACTCTTCAAATAGTAGATGAAATTTTTGATGGAATACCAGTAATGGGATCAATAGCTGCAGGCGGATTAATTGAAACTTATAACGACGTTAATGAAACATTGGATATGTCACTTATTTTGCAACAGAAAGATATTTTTGCACTAACAGTCAATGGAGATTCTATGATTGATGCATGCATCGCAGATGGAGATATGGTTCTTATGAAGCCAATTAAAGATGCACATTCTCTGAAAAATGGGACTATAGTTAGTGCTCTTGTTCCAGGATTGGGTACTACATTAAAGTATTTCTTTAAAAAAGGGAATAAAATTTTTCTGGAGGCAGCTAACCCTGAATATAAAGCTATTGAACTTGATATAAATCAAGTGGTTATTCAAGGTATGCTTATGGCAGTCTGGAGAAAAATATAAACTATCTATATGAATTGTAGAATACTAAGAATAAATTAAAAAAATACTATCTTTGTTAAGATTAACTAGCTATGAAAAAGACTATTGAATCCAAAAAGGAGTAAAAAAACTTTTATTATTGATATTGGCTCTCATAAAATGGAAGAATTGAATCTATTTTTCCATCCAACATTATGGCAAGCTTACAGACTGTTTAAATGGAGTATTAAAGAATCAATTAGATCATTTCTTAAGAAAGATATTTCCAGACTTAAAAGATGTTTTGAAACTAATTTTTTATTTTATAAAAAAAGAGCTAATCCATCAAAAAAAAGGATAAAAATAATTTCAGTAGAGCCTAATTATAAAGTTTGCTTTAATAATTTAAAGTTCTGGAATAATTTTAAATTTTTTACATATTACCCTTTAGCAATCCTTGGGCATGATATGAAAAAGAGTTTAGAATTAATTGATTTGAGAATGTATGAAGATTCGATTTCTTCAAGTTTATACCTTAAAAAAGGTATTAAATTAGTATCTAGAAGTAGTTGTTTGGGTATAAATTTTGATTTATTTTTAGATATGTTAATTGAAAAACACAATATAAATAGTTCTGACTCGATTGTTTTAAGAGTTAATTGTGAAGGTTCAGAAATGGCAATTGTGAATTCCATTATTTCAAAAAAAATCAATATTTCAATGATTATTGGATCTTTATCTGATGTAAAAAAAATTCACGGAGAAAAGCTTTACAGTGAAATGCTCCATAATTTACAGGATAACAACATAAAATATATTTATTTATTAGGTTCTAATCCAAAAACATGGATATCTACTTTGTCTGATAAAGATTTTTCAAGTTTGATTTATTAATAGTTTTGCAAAAAAAAAAAAAAAAAAAAAAAAAAAATGATTAATTTACTGATTTATGGTGGTTACCATCATGATTATATTTATACTCATCATCTAGCTAAAGGATTTTCAAACACAAAAGATGTTAAAGCATTTCCCATTTTTTTAGATCAAGGTAAGAAAAAGCTTTTAAGTAAGTTTAATCATTATTTCCCTCCAGAAAAATTAATTAAAAATTATTTAGTTGAAAATATAAAAAAAAATGGGATAACCCATATCCTAAATTACAATACAAATCATTTTTCACGTTTTTTGATTAGTTATTTAAAGAAAAATTTTAGTTTAAAAATTTGTGCTTATTATAATGATTCACCTTTCTCCACTCACTTGTCTAAAAGACTTTATTACAAAACTCAGAAACAAGCTTTTTTGAAATATGACAATTTATTCGTATACAGAAAATCAGATTTTGAGAAGATAACTATTAAATATAAATTCCCTAAGCACTTAGTAAATTTAGTACCTCCTTCGTGCCCAGAAAAAAAATTTTTGAAGAATATTCCAATCCAAAAGAGTTTTTCATATGATTTTGCCTTCATAGGACATTATGAGCCTGATGGGAGATTTAATCTTATATCTGATTTATTATCAAGGGGTTTCAAATGTTTAATTGTTGGCAGAGATTGGCCAGAGGATATAGCTTCTAGCATTTCCCCAAATATTTCAAGAATTTCTAATAAACATCTTAAATACAAAGATTATTTGGGTTTGTTATCCGCTTCAAAAGTAAACATTGGTCTGGTTTCATCAATAAATAATGATATCTATACAAGAAGATATTTTGAATGTCCTTTTTCTAATTCTTTATTTTTAGCTTATGAATCAGAACTTTATAAGAAATTATCTACAAATATGCCGAATATTTTATTTTGTAAAAATAAGATTCCTGCTCTTGATGACTGTATAAGAGCATTGAAAATAGCAAAACTTATGAATCATTATCCATCAAATAATCAGAGAGAAAATTTTTATGCTACTAATTCTATTTTTGCTAGGACTAAAATTTTTAATGATTTTTTAAATTTTTAAAAAATAGAATAAATAAATGGTGCAATTACTGAGCCTTGAGTAAATACAATTAAGGCTCCCATGATGACAATAGTAATAATTAAAGGTGCTAGCCAGAATTTCTTTCTAGTTTTTAAGAAATCCCAAATATCTTGAATCAATTCAATAAAAGATGTCATTAATTTAGAAAATTTTGTATAGATTTATCATATGATTTTTTTTAAGCTCTCTGTATGAGTCATTAAGTTTTGGGGTCTTCCTTTCTCTCAGGGGATCATAATTAAAAAGATTCATAATTAATGATATTGGTATTAGGACAAAAATGAAAACTAGTCCCAAAATAATATGACTGTTAATAAAACCAAGAAAATTTCCAATTTTCATCCATACTTTGTAAGGATAAAATAGAGTTTTTGGACATAAAGTTCCAATTAAAACTGATGGTAAAGATATAAATATTGTCCATGTTTTAAAAGTGTGTCCATAAAATAGAGGTATTAACCATCCAATAAATAATGGGAATAATATTCCTATGAGAATTCCAAATTCTCTTAATTGTTTTTTGGTGGGTATTTTTTTCATATTTAATCTAGATCAAATTCTTGCTTCCAAGTTTCATCTTTTTCAACTTTTTTCTGCTTCTCTTTAAATAAAATTTGATTTTGAAGAACTAAAACATCCATTTCTGTCCTCATAAAGCAACGATAAGCATCTTGAGGCGTACAAACAATTGGTTCTCCTCTTACATTAAATGAGGTATTAACGATCGAAGGACAACCAGTCAATTTTTTGAAAGATTTTATTAATTCATAATATCTTGGATTTGTTGACTTGGATACAGTTTGTATTCTTGCTGAATAATCAACATGGGTTACTGCTGGGATATTTGATCTTGGGAGGTTAATTTTTTCAATACCGAATAATTTTTCTTGTTTTTTTGTCATTTTTAACTGAAGTTCCTTTTTTACAGGAGCTACTAAAAGCATATATGGACTTTTCTTATTTAATTCAAATTGACTAACTAAATCTTGTTCCAAAATTGATGGAGCAAAAGGTCTAAAACTTTCTCGATACTTTATTTTGAGATTCATAATACTTTGCATTCTTTGATTCCTTGGATCTCCAATAATTGATCTGCCACCAAGTGCTCTTGGTCCAAATTCCATTGGACCATTAAACCAACCTACAACTTTACCTTCAGCAAGAATATGCGCAAGTTTATCAAAGAGTTCATCATCTTCGAGAAATTCATAAGAAGCATCAATTTTTCTTAAATAATCTATTATTTCTTCATTACTAAAATTGCATCCTAAATAACTCCCTTTCATTGCATCATTTATATTAGCTTTGCGATTTTTTCCAAGATATTGATGCCATCCAATTAATGCAGCTCCTAAAGCAGAACCTGCATCACCACTTGCTGGTTGAATCCATAAATCATTCAGCCATTTTTCTTTTATTAGTTTTCCATTCGCAACGCAATTTAAGGCCACCCCGCCTGATAAGCATATATTTTTAATCCCAGTTTCTATTGTTAATGATTTGGCAATTTTTAGAACTATTTCTTCAGTTATTTTTTGAATAGAAGCAGCGAGGTCCATATGAAATTGTGTTATTTCTGATTCACTAGTTCTTGGCCCTCTGCCAAAAAGATTATGAAACTTATGAGATGTCATTCTAAAGCCGCGATGATATTTAAAAAAGGTCATATCTAGCCTAAAAGTTCCATCATCTTTTATATCAATAAGATTATTTTTTATTAAATCAAGGTATATTGGTTTTCCATATGGAGCTAAACCCATTAATTTGTATTCGCCAGAATTTACTTTGAATCCGCAATAGTATGTAAATGCTGAATAGAGTAATCCAAGTGAATGTGGGAAACTAATTTCCCATATTGGATTGATTTTATTATTTTTACCAATCCATGCAGAAGTGGTCGCCCATTCGCCAACTCCATCCATGCATAGTATTAAGGCTTCATCAAAAGGACTAGGATAAAAAGCTGAAGCAGCATGTGCTTGATGATGCTCTGAAAAAAGAAATACTGGTAATTTAATACTTTCTTGATTTGTGATATCTTTTTGTAATTTTTTAAATTGTTTTTTTAATTCAGATTTTAAAAATAATTTTTCTTTTACCCATACTTGCATAGCTGCAATAAATGATCTTAAGCCCCTTGGGGCAACACCTAAATATGTCTCTAACAGTCTTTCAAAAGTTAAAAGAGGCTTTTCATAATAAACTATACATTCAATATCTTCAAGATCTATTTTATTCGATTCAAGGCAATATCTTATTGAGTTATAAGGGAAACTAGAGTCATGTTTTTTTCTGGTAAATCTCTCTTCTTGAACTGCTGTAATAATTTCTCCATTTCTTATGAGTGCAGCAGCACTATCATGATAAAAACAAGATATTCCTAAAATAAAGCTTTTCAATTAATTTTTAATGGCAAAATTATTCAACAAAATTATAACTTAATAAAAAGGATAAATTTTTTTTTGATTTGATACAAATATATCACCAGTTGCAATTAATCCTTCGTACAAGGATCCAAATTTAGATAGGTTTTCTTTATTTAATTTTTTTTTAAATTCTTCAAATTGGTTTTTGAATAATTCTGAGTTGGGGGTTAATTTTTTTTTATTTAAAGCTGGTATTACGTATTTATCAAATATTGGTCTTGCATCCATATCATGTTGTATTAATGCATTTGCAAGAATTATATCCCATTGTTTCAAGTTTGGATCAATAGCACCTGCTACTCCTGTAAAAATTGCCAAATCTATAGGCATTGAGTTTAATTCCGTTGTTAGTAATCTTGTTGTGGCTCTTGCTTCACTGACCTTTCCCCAGCCACTCCATGCAGTTGTAATTAAAATCTCTTGTGAGTTATCAAGAGTAAATTTTCCTGAGAATAATTCAAGATCCCCAAATTTTGAAGACTTAATAGATTTTAAATTTTGTAGCATTATTCCTACTTCCTCAGGCATTGCTGAAAGAATACCAATGTGAGAATAATTATTTTTAACTCTTGCCAATATAATAAATAGAAATTATTAAAATTTATGTCATCAGAAAGATTGCGGAATTCTATTAAGGATTATCCAGACTTTCCAAAAGAAAATATTATTTTTAAAGATATAAGTCCAATTCTCGCTGATCCAGAGTTGTTTTCTGATCTAATAAAAAAAATATCAACATATCCTTTCGCAAATGATACGGAGGCATTTATAGCAATTGATGCTAGAGGATTTATTTTTGGTAGTGCAATAGCAATATGCCTTAAAAAACCACTTATTTTGGCAAGAAAACAAAATAAGTTGCCAGGAAAACTTATTGAAAAAAGTTATGGTTTGGAATATGGTACCGATAAATTATCTATACAGGAAGCTGCAATAATGCCATTTAATAAGTTTGTTATAGTTGATGATATTCTGGCTACGGGAGGAACAGCAAAATGTGTTATTGATATGCTTAAAATTAAAAAAAAGGAAATATTAGCTTTATCTGTAGTGATTGAACTAACAGAATTAGGAGGTTCAAGAAATCTTGGTGTTCCAGTATATTCAGAACTTAAATACTGAAAAATGTTTTAAAACTATTATATAAAGAAAGTATTTACATAAACCGCTCATGGAGCCATGCGGATTTGAACCGCAGACCCCCTGCATGCCATGCAGGTGCTCTACCAGCTGAGCTATGGCCCCAAAAGTTTAAAAAAACAGTAACAGCAATAAATCCTAAGAATTTTTTTGCCTAAATGTCCTAACTCTTATAGTACTTTATATAGTTTGATTAATCAATTTTTAAAGTTTTAAATGCAATAAAATATTTTTATGTTCTTGTCTTTTCTACTATTAAAGAAATAATTCATTATTTTTTAAATTTTAGAAATTTATTTGAAAAAAATTTTTTAATTTGAGAAAAAAGTTGTAAAGGAATAATTTGTAAAAAATAAAAATTTATATTTTATTTTCTTTTTAGAACAGGTTTATTCAAAAGTGTTTTTGTTTCTATTTTTAACCATAATAAATATATAGATAAAACATTAAGAGCAGAAGAAAATAATACTAACAAAATCAAGGTAGTAAATCCAGGCAGTATCAGAGATGGTAAAAATATTTTAAAAAGAATAATAGATATAGATAGTAATAAAAAACCTAAAAGAACTATTATTAATAAAGTTTGTATACCATTTTTGTTTATAAAGGAAGATCTTAGAAAAATAGAAAATGCTTCTTTTACATATTTAAAAAAGTTAAATCCAGAAATACCAAATAATCGTTCTTTTTCTATAAAATTAATCGAATAGGGTTTATATAAAATATTTGGGAAAAATATTCTTATTTGGAAAGGAAAAAATGTTGCATTTGATTTTTTTCTAAGAAAATTAATATCACTTGTGGAGAAACATCCCATTCCAAAGAATCCTTTATAAGTATTTTTCTGAAATAAATTTAATAATTTGTAGAATATTTTTTTAAAAAAAAGATTAAAACTATGAGTTAGAAATCTAGATTCTTGGCTTTTACGACAAAATAATGTTGAACGATTAGACGAAACAGATTTCGTAATTCCTTTTACGATTGTTTCAATAGGAACTTGCATATCTGCGGGGATTAATACAATGAAATCTCCCGTAGAAGAGTAGACTAAATAAGATGTTGCGTATGAAAATCCATAGTTATGTGCAAAAGGTATGACTGATAAATTCTTAGTTGGAAATTTAATTTCAGAAAGTTTTGACAAACTATTATCACTACTGCAATTATCAGAAAAAAGTATTGACCATTTTATATCTTTTTTAATTTTGTTATTAACTTTTTTAATTATTGAGTCTAAATAATCCTGAAGTAGATTCAAATTTTGCTCTTCATTAAAAACCGGTATCAAAAATTGAATTGATTTCATTTCTTTAATAATGATATAAATTTTTGATTTAATTCAGGAGTGATTATACTTGGTTCTCCTTTTCTAGATTTCTTGTCACATTTTACATAATCTTCAAATTTAAGATTATTTTTCTTAAAAATAAGTCTTGCAAATTCAATAACTGAAAGTAACTTGCCCCCGCCAAGATTTTCTAGTAAAAAGTAGTTTTCTTTAGGTTTTTGTTTTAGTAAATTTATAATTGAATCAACTAAAACTTCAACCGGAGTAAAGTATTTTTTTTGTTCCCCTTTTGTTATAGATATAATGGTTTTAGAACTAATAGATTTCATTAAAGTTGGATATAATCTGTTTTCACTTTCATGAGGCCCGTAAATATTAAATGCGCGAATTATCCTAATCTCTGAATTGAAATAATTTGAAAGAGGATAAAGTAATGCTGTTAAGGCAGCTTTTGTTGCTGAGTATTGATCTTTAGGCATTAAAGCATCATAAACACTTAATTTGTCTTTTTTAATATTAGCCATTTGACCATATTCAAAACAGGAACCTATATAAATTATTCGTTTAAAACCATTATTAAGACAATTAAGAATTAATCTATAGGAATTATTTACGTTAGCATTAAAAATATCAATTAAATCATTTTTCTCATCAGGGTTTACTCCGCTGGAGGCTAAATGAATAAGAGTATCACAAGATTTTAAAACATTTTCTGGAACATTCATATTCTCTGAAAAAATCCATTTAATTTTTTCATGTTTGAATAATTTAGAGGAATTATTTGAAGTAGTTATTGCAAAAATTTGGCTACTTTGGATACAAAGTTTTGGTAGTAAATTAGATCCTATAAATCCTGAAGAACCGCTGATTAAAATATTCCCCAATTTTTTTTCTATTAATATTCCATTATATCTCTAATTCACTAAATAATTAACATATTAATTTGATTGCGCATTTATAAATTCCTCTATAGTGGAATGTAATCTATCAAACATTTCATCTGTCATTCCATGATGCACTGGAAGCAATACGCCTTTTTCCATAATGGCATCTGCATTCGGATAACCATCAATGCTAACTTTTTTGGCAATATTTTTGCACATTGGTTGTCTTAAAATATTACCAGTAAAAACTACCCTTGTTTGTATGTTTCTTTCTTCAAGAAAAATTTGAAAGTCTCTACGTTTAAAGTTTGCTTTATCTTTAATTAGAATTGGAAAAGCTAACCAAGCAGTATTTGAATCTTTTAATTCAATTGGATTTGAAAAAATATCTGGATATTTATTAAAAAAATTACATTGTCTAGAGAAGTTTTTCTGTCTTTGTGATATATTTTGCTTTAATTTCTTCAATTGCGTTAGGCCAAACGCTGCTCCTATTTCACTCCCTTCAAGATTATATCCAACTTTTTCAAAGACAAATTTTGCATCATAATCAATACCATCTAAAGTCACATTAAATCTATTTTCAATAGACTCACTTTTTTCATCAAACAAAGAGGAACTTCTTCCCCAAGAACGTAATAATTTTGAATTTTTTAAAACTTTTTCATCATTAAAAGCAAGTGCTCCGCCATTACCTGCGCAATTTATTATGTGTGATCCATAAAAGCTTGTAATTGAAACATCAGTATAATATCCGCTTGATTTACCAGAATCGAGTGTCGCCCCAAGAGTGTCAGCAGAGTCCTCTATAAGAATTAAATTGTGCTTATTAGCTATTTCTTTAAGTACTTTCCAATCGCATAAATTACCTAACAAATTTGGAGCAAGAATAGCAACTGTTTTATCTGTTATAAGTTCTTCAACTTTTTTAGTATCTATACAATAAGATAAAGGCTCTACATCAACAAAAACAGGAATTAAATCATTTTTTACTAAACATCCTACTGTACTGGAAAATGTTAGAGCCGGAGTTATAACTTCTGAACCTTTTTCTAAATTTAGCGATTCTATTGCCAGATAAAGTGCAGATGAGCCCGAGTTAACATATAAACAATATTTTTTATCAAAAAGATTAGCAATCTTATTTTCAAACTCTCTAGAATATTTACCCATTTGAGTCGATTCAGATAGGCATCTAACCACAGCATCTATTTCTTCTTGCCCGTATACTGTTTTTGCATAAGAAATTTGTTCCAAAATAAATTCAAATAATTATATTTTATGAAATTCTAATATAACCAGAGATGATATTCAGTATGTTTTCTATTTATCTCTATTTTTATTTTAAAAAAGATGTAATTATATTTTTTAAAAGTTTTTAATATTTATATAGATAAAGTTTTTTTAAAGGCTTAGAAAATTTTTTAGATCATTTTCGCAACATTTATAAGCAGATAATCCACTATAAAATTTCTTGTACCAATCGGTTGTATGTTGGATTGTTTGTTCTATTTCCCAAATAGGTTCCCATCCTAATTCGTGATATGCCCTGTCAAATTGAAGATGTAATAATTTAGATTCTTTATATTCACTGACTACCTCATTAATTATTAATGGTTCCCCCCAATAATTTGAAATTTTTTTTACTAAGTACTTCACCGTTTTATTACTTTCGTGATTTGGACCAAAATTATATTCTTTGCAAAAAATTTTAGGCTCAATATACATTTTTTGAGCTAACAATAGATATCCATCTAAACATTCCAATACATGTTGCCATGGTCTTGTCGCATTAGGATTATGGAGGGACAATATTTCTTTATTGGTAAGCGCATTTATAGTATCTGGAATAATTCTGTTCTTTGCCCAATCTCCTCCTCCAATAACATTTCCTGCTCTAGCAGTTGAAATAAATAAATTATCTGATTGATAATCATTCTTCCCACAAAAGCTTTTTCTCCAACTTTGTATTGCGATATCAGCAGACGCTTTACTCGCGCTATAAGGATCATCACCCCCCAAAGGATCATTTTCTCTATAGCCATATATCCACTCGTTGTTTTTATAAACCTTATCTGTGGTAACCATTACAATAGAGCATTTTTTTTCTATATTTTTAAGAGCCTCTAAAAGATTAAGGCTTCCTAAAACATTTGTTTTCCATGTATATAGTGGATTTTGATAACTCTGCCTCACAAGAGATTGAGCAGCAAGATGAATCACAACATCTGGGTTCGCTTTTTTGACATAGCTACTTAAATTTTCTAAATCATTGATATCCCCAAAACATTGGTCATAGATAAATTCCTTTTCTCCAAAATTATTAGAGATCTCTACAAATAAAGATCGAGGTATTTGTGGTTCTAATGCATAACCAAAAGTTTCTGCACCAAGTTTATTTAAGAAGAGTACTAACCAGCTCCCCTTAAAACCTGTATGGCCAGTAATTAAGACACGTTTATCCTTCCAAAAACTTTTATTTATCATTCCCAAACCTTCCAGGGAGCATTACCAGATGCCCAAAGTTCTTCCAACTTTATTTTATCTCTAAGAGTATCCATTGGTTGCCAGAAATCTTCATGTTTGAAAGCTTTTAAATCTCCTGATTTGGATAATAAAGATAGAGGTTCTTCTTCCCAAGAGGTACTATCATCCTTTATTTTATCGAGTACTGAGGGTTCTAAAACAAAAAATCCTCCATTTATCCAACTTCCATCTCCCTTTGGCTTTTCACAAATGTTATTTACTTTTGATGAATTATCAATGTCTAAAATACCAAATCTTCCTGCTGGTTTTACAGCAGTCACTGTAGCAATAGAATTATTTTTTTTATGGTACTCTACAAGAGATTTTATATTTACATTTGAGACTCCATCACCATAGGTCATCAAAAATGTCTCATTAGCAATAATATTTTTAATTCTTAATAAGCGCCCCCCTGTCATAGTTTGTTGCCCAGTATCGACTAGCCTTATTTTCCAATTTTCCTCAGGGCTTTTATTTACTTTAAAACTATTATTTTGTAAATCAACTGATAAATCACTTGAATGGCAAAAATAATTGACAAAGTATTCTTTTATTAAGTTGCCTTTATAACCGCAACAAATTATAAATTCATTAAATCCATAACTACTGAATATTTTCATTATGTGCCATATTATTGGCTTGTTTCCTATTAGGATCATTGGCTTAGGTCTTAAATGGGTCTCTTCACTAATTCTTGTACCTAATCCACCAGCTAAAATTACTACCTTCATTTGCAATGTACTTTTAATATTGAATTATTACTTATTTCAGCAATTTTTACCAGTTAACAAAAAATCCTCCATACAAATGATTAATATAATAAAAAAACAAAATTTTGATCTAAATTTGATTTATTACTTTAATTATGAAAAAGGTAAAGTATTGAACACTTTATTTAATGCAGAGATTTTAATCAAATCTGAAAGAATATAAAAAATAAATGTACTCATTACTAATTTTAATAATCTCAATTATCCCCAATTTTATTGATAAAAAGAATAATATAAGAAAAAATTTCTATAACTTAATTCTTACTTCAGTACTATTCTCTTATACATTTTTAGGTCTTATTTCATTAATCCTAATTTCAATTAATCAAAGTAGATTCCCTATCTTAATAATATCAATAATAAGCTTGTTATTTACAATAATAAAAGATAAAGATTTTTTTGGAAAATATATTATTCTTAAAAATTATCTTTTTGATGAAATAAAAAAATTTAATTATTCATTTAAAGAAAATTCTAACAAGAAATCTTCTTTGATAATAATAGGATTAGTTCTACTAATTACTTTTTCTTCGATAGGCCCTATAAATCATCCAGATGCTCTTGACTACCATGTTGGATACATATATCAATATTGGTTAAAACAAGGTTTATTTGTAGATGGAGGGGTTTCTCAAGGACTTTTAGGAATTGGAGATTATGCTAATTTATCTTTTATACAAGAGAGAACAGTATGGTTAATAAGGTATATTCAAATCATAAGCCTGCCTATAATAAGTCTATTTTTATTGAACTCTATAAAAAATAAACTTTTTATAATTGCTTTTTTAAGTAGCTCAACTTTTTTACAATGGAGTACAATCGGAAAACCTCTATTTCTTGGAGAGGCATCTGCAGCTATAGCTTATATTTTTTGGAAGAATAATAAAGATTCTCTTTCTAAAAAATTACTTTGTTTATGCATGATTTCTTGTATTGCGATAAAAATTTCATCTTTAATAATTTGTTTCCCAATTTTTATTGATTTAATTTTAGATGTTTCACTAGAAAAAAAAGATAATATAATCAAAAAAATATTTAGAAATTTAAAAAATATTTTTCACCAAAAAACAACTCTAATTTGTATTTTTGCACTAACATCCATTTTATTATCAAGACATCTTATAACTGATAACTTTGCATATCCACTTCTAACAAAAATTTTTAATAAAGATGATATTTATATTAATGAATATGCAGAATGGCTATCAAATTATAAAAGAGATGGATTTTTCCCATTTAATCTATTTATTCCTTTTGCTTTTTCAGATTTAAGCACTTACTTAGGACCAGGAATATTAATATTAATAATAGAACTTTTCATAGATGGATTTAAGAAATTAAATTTGTTTAAAAAAGATTTTAGATTTAATAATGGTATTTTGTTGATAGGTTTTATTCAGATGATTCTTCTTATATTATTCTGCCAAGGTAGAGCAGATTATTACGCAATGCCGATCCTATTAATAATTTATTCATCTAATAATCTAAACAACTTTAGCAGAAGTGAAGTTCATAAAATAATACTCAAATTTTCTATTTTTTTGCAGTTAATTTTTATTTCATTATTACTTCTTTTCTCAACATATCAAAATATTGCAACTGCTGTAAATTACAAAAAGAATATAGAGTTGTCTTCTCATGGATATTTTGTTTCTAAATATATGCAGAATAATTCTAATGGAAATATTTATCAAAATTTGATTAGAAATGCAAAATTTTATTATCCTAAAAATTATATTTCAAAAGAAAAATTTGCAGATTGTCTTCAAGATAATAAAGGAAATTCTAATTCTCAAGAATATTGTATAAACTCTCTAAAAATAACAAAAATTATTTCAGATCCAGAATTTATAATTAAAAAGGATAAATATAACTGTAAGACAATAAATTATTTCCATGGAGCTAGAAATCCATTAAATAGGTACAAAGATCCTCTTGACTTTGAAATTTGTAATAAGAAATAAATTCTAAAAAAGATTATATTTTAGAATACACCAAATAGCTTGGAGACCATCTCGCCAACCAATTTTTTTACCTTCTTTGTAGGTCCTCCCATAGTAAGAAATTCCTACTTCATATATCCGTAAATCCTTTTTTGAAATTTTAGCAGTTATTTCAGGTTCAAATCCAAATCTTTTTTCTTGGATTCTTATGTTTTGGATCACATCTTTTTTAAAAGCTTTATAACAAGTCTCCATATCAGTGAGATTCAAATCAGTAAAAATATTACTTAATAGTGTTAAAAAACCATTACCTACTCTATGCCAAAAATAAACAACTCTATGCGGTTGACCTCCTTGAAATCTACTTCCATAAACAACATCTGCTTTATTCTTTAAAATAGGGTCTATTATATTTGGATATTCGTTTGGATCATATTCAAGATCTGCATCTTGAATAATAATTATTTCGCCCCTTGCTAAAGAAATACCATTTGATAATGCAGCACCTTTACCAAGGTTTTTCTTATGGAAAATAGTTTTTATGTTTTCTGAATTAATAGCTTTCAGGAATTCTCTTGACCCATCTGTTGAAAAATCATCAACAACTATAATTTCCTTTGAATCGATTGGAGACTTTTGGATATTTTTTATTAACTCACTAATAGTATTAATTTCATTGAAGCATGGAACTATTACTGAAAGTTGAATTTTTGAAATCTTCTTTTCCATATTTATTTTTTAAAAATTATACTTTTCATAGCTGAATATGATATTAAAGCTAATGGAGGAATAATTACAACAGCAGCAATATTTCTTGAAATTCCATATTCATAAATAAACTCAATTGAAAGCCAATTTAAATTCCATAAAAACAAATATAGGGTCAAATATTTTAAAAAGACTTTAATTCCCCTTTTTCTGTTTTGAAAAACTTTTGAACCATATAAATAATATCCAAGAAAAGAATTTACAATTTGACTTATTAAAGTTGCATATATTGAACTAGTTAATAATAAAAAGATTTGAAGAACAATTATGGTTATAAAGGTATTAATGATTCCAAAAAATATAAATTTGTACTTTTTTTGAGAAAAAATATTAGCTAAAAACATTTACTTTTATAATTTATTATATTTTAGACTTGTTAAGATAATCATTTCAAGAATCAATAAAAATATAATTAATAATTTTAAAATTTTATTTTTCCTTTAAAGGAAATTGAAATTAATTTACTTAATAACATTTGAATTAAGAAGAATTTTTTCTATTAATTCCTTCACTATTACTTTTGGGGTGGTAAATTAATAATTGAAAAGAATAATTAAGATGAGTCTGGAGAATAAAAATAACTATATAACACAACGAAATTTAATTACTGGAGGCGCAGGTTTTCTAGGATCTCACTTGATAGATAAATTAATGAATTTAAATCAGCAAGTAATTTGTCTAGACAACTATTTCACAGGAGAAAAATCAAATATACAAAAATGGATTAAACATCCTAATTTCGAACTTATTAGACATGATGTTACTGAGCCAATACAATTAGAGGTTGATAAAATTTGGCACTTAGCTTGTCCAGCCTCTCCAATACACTATCAACAAAATCCCATTAAAACTTCAAAAACAAGTTTTCTAGGAACTTATAATATGTTAGGACTTGCAAGAAGAGTAAATGCTAAATTTCTTCTTGCAAGCACTAGTGAGATATATGGCGATCCAAAAGTTAATCCGCAAAGCGAAGACTATTATGGAAACGTTAATCCCGTAGGTATACGAAGCTGTTATGATGAAGGTAAAAGAATAAGTGAAACATTATGCTCTGATTACAAAAGAATCCATAATTTAGATGTAAGAATTATTAGGATATTTAATACATATGGGCCAAGAATGAAGCCTACAGATGGGAGAGTCATAAGTAATTTTATTTATCAAGCCCTTAGTAATAAACCAATTACTATTAATGGAAATGGTAATCAAACCAGATCATTTTGCTATGTAGAAGATTTAATTGAAGGCATGATTAAACTAATGAACAGTGATATAAATACGCCAGTTAATATTGGAAATCCTAATCAGATAAAAATCATTGACTTAGCAAAAAAAATCAGACAAAAAATAAATCCAAATTTAGAATTGAAATTTAATCCTATGCCTGAAGATGATCCTTTTCAAAGACAACCAAATATTCAAAAAGCAAAAGAAAAATTAGGTTGGTTTCCCAAAACATCATTTGAAGAAGGTCTAGAAATGACAATTGATTGGTTTATTGATTTAATAAATAAATAAATAAATTTTTAGGCATTTTTAAACAAAAACTTATTTAATTAACTATTGATTTATCTTTGAATTTTTATAAATATTACAGAAAAGAAACAAAAAACGAATCTACTTAAGTTACAAAATAAGCTAATTGCTAAATTAAAACAACAATAAATATTTTCATGAAAAATAAAATTTACGAAAATAATTTTTTTAAAATAATAATTTCTAATATTGTTTTTTTAATCTTTTTTATTTCGTTTTCTGAAATATCTTTTAGAACTATTAAATATGTATATAAATGTGCAAAAAATGAATGTGATAAAAAAGATTTTTACTTTAAAACCTTATGAAGATAGTGTAAATCTTGGTATACAAAAACCTCATAAATTATTAGGATATGTTCCTCAGGATAATCTGTCTTTGGTTATAAATGAAAAAGGTTGGAATAATATAATTGTCAATACTAATTTGCATGGAATAAGAGAAAGTAACATAACTAAAAAAAGATTCCAATTTAATTTTGAATGTTGGAGATAGTTTTGCTTTTGGAGATCAAGTATCTGATAGCGAAACTTACCAATATTGTCTAAATAATTTTGCCGATAGAAAATTCATCAATGCAGGCGTAAGTGGATATGGAACCGGACAGGCGATTTTAAGAGCTAAAGAACTTTATCCTAAAATAAAACCATCTAGGTTGCTTGTTCAAACCCTAGTTGGTAGAGATTTTGCGAGAGATAGATTGAGTATTAAGTCTGGATTTGTAAAACCTTATTTTTCAACAAATCAATATGGGAAAATTAATATTATTTCACCTCCATCATTAAATACCCCAAATACAAAATTTGCTAAAAGATCCATTATTAAACCTCTTGATAAATTAATAATTAACATAACGCTATTAAGCAAGATGCCCAGAGAATTTCCTGTAATTGGAAATATTACAAATTCATTGAGGTTACTTTATAAGCATAGTCTCGCAAGAATTAACTCTACTATTTATAGAGATGGAGAAAATCCAGCTAATATTCCAGATATCATTGATTGGTCTATATCAGAATCACAAAAGCTTGATTCAAGAGTAGTTTGGCTTCTAACTTACGATGTTTCATATTCAGAATTTGTTAAGGAAGAAAGAAAAATATTATTGGAAAAACTCAGGAATGCCAATATAGAATATATAGATACTTATGATTATTTTTTTGGAGGTCTTAGACAGGGTTATTCCAATAAAGATTTATGGTATGGACATCATACAGCATTAGGAAATAATGTTATTTGTAATGCAATAAGAGAATCTAAAATTTTTAAATTTTCAAAAGTTATAAAAGTAAAATGATTTATTCATTTTTTATGCTTTCTTCCTTGCACAAAATGTAAAGAATCCAGGATTAAATTTGAAATCTAATTGGTTTGTTTTGCAAGATGAATTTTCAAGATTCTTTTCTAGTTGGTCTAAATCATAGATACTAAAATTTTTTAAATTTTTATAGTTATTAATGCTTGTAGATTGAAGTACTAAAGAATTCTCATTAAGCCATTCCATTACTTCTAATAAAGTATGTTGTGTTTCCCTTGGATGTAAAACTTGATCTCTAAACCAGGAATAATTTTGTTTTTCGTCGCTCATTGAGTTATTCATTTTTTTGAACAAATCATATGAATAATTATCGCCAAACCATCTTGCATGCCCTTGAAGAAGATTTAACATAGGTTTTCTACCATAATAATGGTAGAGACCTACATATACATAACCTCCTGGTTTCAAAAAATTAATTATCTTTTCAAATGCTTTTTTACAATCAAAAGTGTGATGAAGTACTCCCATACTAATTACTAAATCATATTTTTTTTCATCATTGTATTCAAAAATATTACTATTAAAAAAAAGTGAATCTAACTTTAATTTTTTATTGACTTCTGATGCGATATTTATTGCCTTTTTTGTGAAATCTACAGCAGTTACTTTTTTTTTGTAATAATGTCCTAATGTATTTGTTAACCAACCAGTTCCACAACCAAACTCAATTACATTTTTGATTTCAGGTGTTTGATTAAAAAGATTTTTTTTTCTAAGGAGTTTGTCCAAGTCTAAATAATCTAATATTTGATTTGACTCTAATATTGTATTTTTGTAAGAAATAACATCTTCAATAAAATTAAATGGAATATCTTGATAAAAATCTTTAACTATATCTTGGGCCATTTTAAAATAAAGTGTAAATAAATGGAGCTATAACTGAACCTTGAGAACCAACGAGGATTACTGCTAATGCAACTAAAATAATAGAGAAAGGAAATAACCAGTATTTTTTCCTTGCCATTGCATATTTGAAAACTTGTTTGACGATATCAAAAAATTTCATTAATACTGATCCTCAAAATTACTAGTGTTTTTATTAACTTTTTTATAAAAACTATTTTCATTATATTTTTTTGAAATTAAAAACTTGAAAATATTACGAAGTATTGAAAATGGAGTAATAAATATATAAAAAAATAAACCTAAAATAAATTTTGAATTTAACTCACCAAGTAAATTTCCAATTTTTATCCAAATAAAATAGGGTTTTCTTAATAAAAAAGGATTTATTAAAGATATTATGAAAATCAATAATCCAAAAATTAGTGCAGTTAAATTGATTTTAGAGTGAATAATAAAGGGTAATAAAACAAAAATTATGAAAAACATGAATGAAAAAACATATCCTGATTTTCTAAGAGTTGATTTAGTAATAATAGACATAACTTAATTAATCATCGATTAGAAAGGGTTTTGTAAATCTATCTTGTAATTTTGGATTAATATTTTCTTTATCTATTAGAAAATTTCCTAATACTAAGATATCAATTTCTGTAAATATAAAGCATTTTAAAGCATCCTCAGGAGTACAAACTATTGGTTCCCCCCTTACATTAAAAGAAGTATTAATTAGTACAGGGCAACCAGTTAAGTCATAAAAAGAAGAAATTAGTTGGTGGAATTTTTCATTTCTTTTTTTCGATACTGTTTGAACTCTGCAAGAATTATCAATATGAGTTATTGCTGGTAATGAAGATCTTATTTGGTTTACTTTCTCCAATCCCTCATAATTTTTGTCTGAAATTTCCTTAGGTTTTTTTAAAAATTTATCATTTAAATTTCTTGTAAAAAGCATATAAGGAGATTCAGTAAGAAGATTAAAATATTCTGATTTAAATTCTTCTAATATTGCTGGAGCAAAGGGACGAAATGATTCTCTATTTTTTATTTTTATATTCATTTTTTTTTTGCATATCCACAATACGAGGGTCACCTAATATAGATCTATTGCCTAATGATCTTGGGCCATATTCCATCTTATCTTGAAACCATCCAACAACTAATCCTTTTGAAAGCTTTTCTGCGGTCTCAAGAAAAAGATTATTTCCTTCTAGTTTTTTATATTTTACATCTAATGAATCTAAATATTCTCTTATTTGAGATTCTTGGAATTCAGGTCCTAGATATGATGAATTCATAGAATCCGTATTTTTTATTATTCGTTCTTTTTTCTTATGAATGTAAAGATATGACAAAGCAGATCCAACAGCTGATCCACTGTCACCAGAAGCTGGTTGAACCCAAATATTTTTAAATTTAGAATTTTCCAATAACTTTCCATTAGCTACGCAATTCAACGCAACTCCTCCAGAGAGACAAAGATTTTCTATGTTAGTTTTTAGACTTAAATTATTTACAATTTTTATAATGATTTCCTCTGTTACAGCTTGTATTGAAGATGCTATATCCATATGAAATTCTTCAATGCTATCTTTTGGATCCCTAGGATTATGTCCAAAAAGGTTTATAAATTTACTGGAAATCATTTTTAAACCTCTATGATATTTAAAATATTTCATATTTAATTTAAAAGATCCGTCCTCTCTAATTGTAATCAGCTTTTTCTTTATAATTTCATAGTATTTTGGCTTCCCATAAGGAGCTAAACCCATTAACTTGTATTCGCCGGAATTGACTTTAAAACCGCAATAGTAGGTAAAAGCAGAGTATAACATTCCTATTGAATCTGGAAAATCAATTTCCCAAATTGGCTCGATTTTATTATCTTCGCCAGTCCAAGCGGAAGTAGTTACCCATTCTCCAACAGCATCCATACATAATATAATTGCTTTTTTAAAAGGAGAAGGATAGAAAGCGGCTGCGGCATGAGATAGATGATGTTCTGAAAAAAATAATTTATCTTCTTCAATATTTGGATCAAACCCTTTTAGTTGCTTTATGATATTGTATTTGATAAAAAGTTTTTCTGAAATCCAGCTTTTCATCGCAGGTAAAAAAGAGGAAAACCCTCTTGGAGCAGTATTAAAATATGTTTCTAATAAACGCATAAAAACCCTTATTGGCTTTTCGTAATAAACAAAAGCTTCAATTTCTAAATTACTATTTTTAGCTTGTTTTAAACAATAATTAATAGCAAGGAATGGGAAGGATGAGTCATGTTTTTTTCCTTGTAAATCTCTCTTCTTGACAAGCAACAAGAATATTACCTTCTGAGGATATTAGAGCTGCGGCGCTATCGTGAAAAAAACATGATATTCCAATAACGGCCATCTTAATCAATTTGTATCCCTATCAATATTACATTATTTTTCAAGAATTAATCAATTCAGCAGATTATAAATATTAATTAGTTTATTATTTGTAAAAACTATAATTTGTTAAATGTATATAGATGAAATTTAGAAAATTAGTATCAAGAAAAAATTATTTTAAAATTTTTCCAATTTATTTTTTTTGTTTATCTTTAATTAATTTTACTTTATCTTTTCTAAATCCTAGGTTCATATCTGATTTGGATCATGAATTATATTTTGGAATTAGAATGTTAGCTGGAGATTTAATATACATCAATGAAATTCATGATAAGCTTCCATTTGTCCCAACACTGATGACTATTCCAGGTTTTTTTAAATCTGAGAAAGCCTGGATCATAATCACAGCTTTATTTATATTTATAAGTACTTTATATTTTTTTAAATCTTTTAAAAAAATTTTTTTAGAGGATTGGAATATAGAAAATAGAATCAATATTTCTAATTTTATATTAATATCAGCATCTTTAATTCCATATTCAATTTCTGTTTTAGGTGGAGGTATTTTAGAAATTAATGCTTTTGCAGTTCCATCAATACTTTTAAGTACTTGTTTATTTTTATCTTATTCAAGATCTGAGAAATATAATACAAATAGTTTTCAATTTTTAGGGTCTGCATTTTTTGCTGCCATTGGAATTTCTTTAAGACCATATTATTTATTATCAATATGTATTTTACCTTTTTGGGCTATTGGAAGAAAAATAATAAGAAGTCGGGCAAATATGAAAACTTCTTTTAAAATAAGTTTTTTATTTCTAACTAAATTAGCTATTATTTGGCTGTCAATATTATTTGTATTTGGCTTAATATTAAATGTAATACCATATGCTTTAAAAGGAGAAATAGTTAATTTCATAAATGGTTTACAACATATTTCACAAGAAACTCATCAACAGTCTTTATTTTTAATTTTTAGGAGTCAAATTGTTACCATATTAACTTCTTCTACAGTTGCAATTCTCATTCCAATATCAATTACACTGAGTATTTATGTTGTTTTAAAAATTTTTAAAAATAAAAATATTGATAGATTGAATGACATCAAAAAAATAGATTTAATTTGTGGGTCTTTTTTATCAATGATATTATTACAAGTATTAATTTTTTCTAAACATTATTGGGCTCATTACTATCAATTAATGATACCTTATGCTGTTATTTCATTATTATTTTCAACTATCTATATAGTAGATGTTAATAAATTTGGATTTTATGAAATACATAAAAATAAATTTTTAATTAATTTGTTTTCAATTTTTATAATATTTTTACTTTTTAAAAGTGATATTTACACAACATTTATTACCTTTCAGAAGGTAAATATTCCATATGATACACAATTAATATTTAATGAAGTAAGTGATTATTTAGATAAAAATAAAAAGGCTGGTCAAACAAATGAATTCTTTTTTCCAGGCAACATGAATGTACATTGGAGATTAAATCAGCATAGATTTGGATTCCCTGTTGCAGCAAACATAAATCATATACTAAATGGCAAATGGTTAAAATTAGAAAAAAAATTAAATCTCAGAATCCCAATTGATTCAAATGAATATTGTAAAGATTTATTAGACTATAGCCCAGAAACTATATTTACATATAAAAATTCATTTGAAAGTAATTGCCTTAAAAGATCAGAAGAATTTTATTTAGTAGAAAGAGAATCTGAATTCTTAAATATATTTTTAAGAAAAAAAAATGAAGAAATTAATTTTAATTAACTATTAATATATAACAAGAATTGCTTATAGTATCTTGTATTTATATATAAAAATAATTTTTAATTTTTTTATAAAAAAAATATGAAAAGTATTTTAGTGACTGGTGGATGTGGTTTTATTGGAAGTCATACCTGTTTGTCTTTATTGGAAAAAGGATATTATTTGTTTGTTGTAGATTCTTGTGTAAATAGTTCTGATCAGGTGCTTCGAAAATTAAAGAATTTGTCAATTATAAATTTTAAATTAAAATATTTGAAGGGTGATTTAAGGGATATATCTTTCTTAAGGAGAGTCTTTGAAGAGGCAAAAAAATGTAATAAACCAATCTCTTCAGTAATACATTTTGCAGGTTTAAAATCTATAAGTGAATCTATTAGATATCCTTTAGAGTATTGGGATAATAATGTTATAGGATCCATAAATTTATTCAAGATTATGGAAGAGTTTTCTTGTAGAACTATTGTATTTAGTAGTAGTGCGTGTATTTATGGCCTTACAAATCAAACTTTTATCAATGAAGAATGTGAAGTCAAACCTACTAATCCTTATGGACAAACCAAAGTCACTATTGAAAAAATTCTCAAAGATCTTTTTGTGAATTCCTTATCAGAGTGGAAGATTTTATGTCTGAGATATTTTAATCCGGTTGGTGCTCACCATTCAGGAGAGATTGGGGAGGACCCTATAGGAGTTCCAAATAATTTATTTCCTTATATATCTCAGGTGGCAATAAAGAGAAGAAAAGAACTTGATGTTTTTGGAAGCGATTGGAAAACGATTGATGGAACAGGAGTAAGAGACTATATACATATTATGGATCTAGCAGAAGCTCATCTTGCTGCTTTAGAGTATTTATTTGATAAAAAAAAGAATTTTTTAGTTCTTAATATTGGTACAGGGATTGGAACTAGTGTGCTTGAATTAGTTAAAATATTTGAAAAAACAAATAACTGCAAAATACCCTATAAATTGAAAATGAGAAGAACTGGGGATGTTGGATCAGTAATTGCAGATAATAAAAAAGCACTTGCTATATTAAATTGGAGTCCAAAAAGAAATTTGGAAGATATTTGTAAAGATGGTTGGAATTGGCAAAAAAATAATCCTTATGGATTTCAAAAATAAATTAATATAATATTTAAATATATGCTTTTATCCGTTGATTCAAGGACCTATATCTTATCTAAATTAAAAAAGTACAAAAATAGTTATCCCTTTTTGGATAAGCTAATCAAAAAAAAAATAAATTTTCTTGGCGCTAATTCTGGGCCTCAGAATTTTTTAAGTGATTTGGTTTTTGTAATAGATAAGAATAAGTGTGCGGAGATTACTTTCAACTTCTTTTCATCAGATATACATTTAATTAATTCTGGTTATTATTCACCCATATGGAAATATATGAAACCTAAAAACAAAGAAAAAGTTGTATTACGTCTTGATGGAATAGGGATAGATGATCCAAATAAAGATTCAAAAGTAATTAAAAATGATATAAAGCGTCTCATAAGTAAATCTAGATTTTTAATTTATCAGAGTGAATTCTGTAGAAATTGTTTTCAACAATCCTATGACTCTCTTCCTAATGGAATAGTTATTTATAATGGAGCAAGAGACTTATCTGCAATTGATGTTTATACAAAAAAATTAATAAATGATATTAATTATAGATTTAAAGGTAATTTTTTTACTTTGGCAGGCAGATTTACTGGTAGAAAAAGGATTAAAGAAGTTATTGAACAGTTCAATAAATCAGAAATTGGTAATTTGGTAGTTTTATCAAATGTTCCAGAAAATTTAAAATATCGAAATAATAGAATTATTTATCTTGGCATGATAGAACCAAATTCTGCAAGGCATATTATTGCTAGTTCAAAAGCCTTAATTCATTTTGATAGATATGATTGGTGTCCTAATCTAGTGGTTAGTGCTATAAGAGATAAAACCCCAGTAATCTGCTCTAATTTTGGAGGGACTCCTGAAATTACAGGCAGTAACGGTTTAATTATGGATGAATTTCCTAAAAACCTTCCAAATAATATGGAGGGTATCAATTTTGTTAATGAATCAAAGTTCCCAAGTAAAATTTTTAAAGATAATATTTTTAATGTTTATAAATATGGTTTAAACATAAATTTTAATAAATCCTTCCTCATTGAAAGCTCTGCCAAAGAATATATTGATACTCTAAAAAATCTTGTTTGAATATAATAGAGAATTAATAATATCTAATTTTAGGAAACTTTTCTAGTTCTTTATGAAGTTGACTACTTAGATATTAAAGTTCTAATCTTTCAATATTATTATTTATGTTATGAGTAAAAAGATATTGTATATTTTATCTCCAAGTTATGCATCCTATTTACAATGTAAAACGATTTTGAGTGATTTGGTTGTTGAAGGTTTTAAAGTTGATTTGTTAATTCCCAAACCCAATGGATATTCTGTATTATTACCAAAATTACCAGAAATACTAACTAATTTAAAAATAAATTATTTTTTAATAGAATCAAATCCTTTAAATCCTTTTTTAAGAAAGTTAGTTAATATTAAGGATCTTGAATATATTGCTAATACAAATAAATTTAAATCTCAATTAAAAATAAGAGGAATAATAGACAGAATCAGAAATAAAATTATACCAACTCAAGTAACTGATATTTGTTTAAAATTAATTAGGGTTTTAAACACTAGCAGCTTCTCAAGAAGATTGTTATCGAGATTTAATTATTACGGTAAATGGGATTCTATTATTTATGATATTAACGAAGAAAATAAACTTTATTTTGCATCTTTAATACCACTAATTTATAGTCACAAAAGAATACATATTAGTCATGGATTCGATATAAGCTCTACCCATTTTTATAGTAAGAAGATTTGGATTTATAAATCTAATCTAATTATTACTCTATTCTCAGGAAAAGAAAAGAGTTTTTATAAATGGATATATTCATTAGAAGATAGAAATTTCCAAATAATCGGTATACCTAATCATCAAAATAAAAAAAATAAAAATTGATAATTTGGAAAGTGCAAAGCTTTCAAAAATTTTAAAGGATAAAAATAATTTAGGGATTGATTCTGAATTTATATTATTAGCTACTAGACCAGCTGATAATATAAATTATTGTAATATTAAAGAAAGAAAAAAATATTTAAAAACAATTGGTGAATTTATAAAAAATAATCAAAAATATTTTTTACTTATCAAAACTCATCCTAAAGAAAAAAGATTTTTCAATCAAATATTGGGCGGATGAATTAGAAATAGATAATAATTTAACGAATTTCAGTATTGTAAAAAATGAGATGGAAATTTTAGCAAAAATTTGTAGGTTTGGAATTTCATTCTATACAGGCTCTTGCGTCGATTTTGCATTTTATAAAAAACCAATAATTGAAATGAGTTCTCCCGAAAATACTGCAATGGGTAATCTTACTATCCACTTTGACTCATTTGGAAGACCTGAATCAAGTTATTCGCATAATCAGCTCACCATTAGCGTTAAAAGTGCAAAAGAACTTCAAAGTAAATTATTAGATATTGAAGAAGGTTATAATTTCTATTCTGAAAAAATATACAATGCCTATTTGAATTGTTACGGTGAAAAATATCAATTTAAAAAATTTTTGAAGATTATTAATAAATAAAATTAACCTAACACAAAGTGTTTTTAAATAAATTTACAAATTTCAAAAACTTTAGAAACTGTTTTTAGATTATTGATTGAACAGTAATCTTTATATTTTTTGAATTCTGTCCACTTAGTAACAAATATGAAGTCTATATTATTTGATAGCGCAGCTATGTGATCCAATTTACTATCTCCCATTAATAAAGCAGGATATTTGATATTTTTGTTATCTATTTCTCTTTTTATTATTTTATCTTTACTATCTGGACTCCCATATATCCCACCATTAAATAATTTATCTATATTTTTATATTTAAATACTTCTCTTAATTCTTCTTGATCTCCGCCTGAGACTATAAACCATTTGATATTTTCTGTTTTTTTTCTTAAAGTCTCTAATCCTTCTGTAATTTCACATTTATATAAATAATTTTTACAGTATTTACCATACATTTCAATGATTTTTTCATTTTGATTTTTGTAGGTATGAATATTCTTATCATATTTAGGAAGAATTTTTTCCAAAAAGTATTTTATTTTTATGTACCTCGAAATCCCACCATTTTGGCTGTGGTAATTTATAAATTCTTCTATTGCACACTTATTAAAAGCTTTTAAAGCCTTTCTAAATGATAATGTCTTAATTTCATTTGAATTAAGTATTACGCCATCACAATCAAAGATTAAAGATTTGTATTTCATCAATTTTTTATTGATAATGCTTTTTCAACAACACCAACATCTGATGGAATGTCAACAGCTAAACTAGAAGTCGATGCCTCAAACATTTTTATATTTATTCCCAATTCTAAAAAACGTAAAATTTCTATATCTTCAATCTTTTCAATAACACTTTTTCTTCCAAAATTCTTAAATTTGAATAATTCACTTTTATTATATGAATAAATACATACTTGTTTTTTGTAAATGTAATCTCTAAGGTTTTCTTTTGATTCGGGGATTAAAGCTCTTGAAATATATATCAGATCATTCTTTTCGTTAAATATAACTTTAGGGATATTTCTACTCATGGGGTTTTCATTTTTTTTGATCGCACAATAACTATTAAAGATTGAATTAGGAAATTTAATTTTTAAATCAATAGCCTTACGAATATCAATAGGACTAACTAAAGGCTCATCTCCTTGAACATTAACAATAACTTCATAATCAAGTCCTTCTGCAGCTTCAGCAACTCTATCAGTGCCAGTAAGTGAATCTGGGCTGGTTAATATTGAATTAAATCCATTTTTTTCTACGAGCTTTGATATTCTTAGGTCATCAGTTGCTATAAAAACATTTGAAATATTCACAGCTTTTGCAGAAAGTTCAGCAACCCATAAAATCATTTCTTTCCCTTTTAATTTAACTAATGGTTTGCCAGGAAATCTGGAAGATTTGAATCTAGCAGGTATAATTACGCATGCTTCCATAACTTAAATACCATAAACACTTTTTGAAGTTAAATTTTTATATTTAGTTGGCGTAATAGCAATTAAATTTGTTTCAGGTTTAGATTGCCTGAATTTAAAAAATAAATCATTTACTTCATCATTTCTTATATCCCCCTGACTATATCCATCAAATCCGGCTAGGTAAATATCATTGGCATTTCCACTAGTAACTAAAGCAAGGGCGTATGCTATTACTAAAGAATTTGGGACTTTACAATAATTCTCAAAAAATTCAAATTTATCCTTATTGAGACCAATCCCATAATCTCTAATATCTTTACCATTAAATATTTTGATGAATTCTTTTGGCAACATTGAAAGAGGAATAACTAATGGTTGCGGTAGTTTTAGATGAGTATCAACATCAGCAAATAATCGAGTTGGGTGGCAAGCTACTCTAAGATCAATTAAGGCATTATTTATTAAAGTTTTGGTATTAATGGCTAAAACAACAGGCTTTTGTTTTTTAATAAATAGTTCAACTGCTTTCTCATGGTTTTCAAACTCTGCACCGGGCCCAATTATTAAAACATTTCTATTATTAAATACAGTTTTTGGATCCCATGTCCCGACAGGTTTACCTCTATAAAACTTGCGCGTTTCATCTAAGTCATTGAAATCAAATCGCCGCCCTCCATGCTCTTTAAGATGATTAATAGAGGCTAGAATATCCTCTTCTTCATATCTATAATCAGAGAGCATTGATTGTATATATGATGGATGAATTGAATATTTACCAGCTAAATAATAAAAGATATTTGTACCCCAATTGTATTTATTTTTCATAGGCATAAAATCATTATTAATAAGCTGAATAAGAGGAACTAAATTAAGATTTTCTGATTTTTTTTGGTTATTTAGATTGTTTAATTCAATAATTAATTCTTCAGTTTTTACATTTCCTGGACCTCTGCCAATTCCTGTTATGGTACTATCAACCCATTCTGTGTTACATTCAATAGCTTTTAGTGTATTTGAAAGTGCTAAACCTTGATTATCATGAGCATGAATACCTAATGGACCAGACCAGTTAGTCTTTAGATTATTTACAATAATTTCTACTTCTTTTGGCGTAACACAACCTAGGCTATCAGCGAAATATAAAATATCTGCTTTTGAAGATTCTAAAACTTTAGATAACTCTCTTAATTTATTAGGTGTTTTATCTGATATTTGAGTGATATTGTATGCTGATAAATAATTATTTTCTGATAAGAATTGGAAAATTGGCAGTGTAATTTCGACGGAATCAGAATGACAAGCGACTCTTACCATATGAACCTTTGAATTTCCTGAAGAAACTGGAAATATTTTTCTAAGACTTTCTATATCTACTTTTTTATCTTTTATAAATTCATTAGCATTTATCATTACGGCTATTTTTAAATTTTTAGGTATCTCTAAAGTTGATAAAAAATCTTCAGAAGTAAAAGCACATGAACCCCTAAATCCTGAGTTTTTAAGAAATCTAAAACCAATCTCACAATAATCAATATTTAGATTATCTATAACTTTTAGATATTTATTTATTAGTGAATCTTTAAAATCCCAATTATTGTAATAACCTCCATCTCTCAAGGTGCAGTCAAGATGTTTAATTTTAAGCATTCTGCAATTAGTATATTTTTATAAAATTTTTACTATTCGATATATATAAAATACATTAATTAAATTGAATTTAGATATATAAACTAAGCTATTGTTCATATCTATTAATAAAAATATAAATTAATTTTTAATATTTAATTAAAGATATTTATCATATTGATATCTCTTGTTTTTTTAAGCAAAGTAATAATCAAATATTATTTTTTGCCCAGTTATAGAATTTATTTAAACCTTCATCTAATGAAATTGTTTGTTTCATGTTTAGGAGTTCTTTAGATTTCTTTGAATCTGAATAAATACCTTTTTGATCACAAGGAGTACCAGAAACAACTTCATAGCTATCAATACCCGATATTATCATTATTTTTTTTAATAAATCCTCTACGGTCGTTTTAATTCCTGATCCAACATTAATTTTATTATTTACAGCCTCCTCATTTTTTAGAGCAGCAAACCATGCATCGACTACATCATCAATGTAAATAAAGTCTCTAAATCTAGATAAGCTTCCTTTGACTACTATTTTTTTCTTTTTTATTGCTTGAGCTAAATAAATACTAACCATACCTTGTTTTAAATTATTTAAATCTTGACCAGGCCCATAAACATTAAACATCCTCATGGATATAAAAGGCAGTTCATCTTTGAATAAATTTAAATATTTCTCAGATGCTAATTTACTTATACCGTAACATGATTTTGGGTTAGGATTTAAATTCTCAGAAGCTAATCCAGAATTTCCATCTAAATCTCCATATATTGACATGGAACTTGCATAAATAATTTTATTTATATCATTTTTAATTCCGTACTTTATGAGGTTAAGAGTACTTTGTGTATTTTTTTCTAAATCTTTTGCTGGGTCATGAAAACTAAGTTCACCTGATGATTGCCCTGCAAGGTGAAGAATATTAAGCGAACCTTTTGGAATTCTATTAAATTGTGATGCATTAGCAAGATCTAAATTTAAGAAGTCAATATCTGAAGGGATATTAGAACTATTGCCGGTAGATAAATTATCTATACCAATTACATGAAAACCTTTTTTAGATAAACTATTAGCGATATGAGATCCAATAAAACCACCTACCCCAGTAATTAAAATTCTTTCCATCTATTTTATAAATTTATAATAACTATATTCAAAATCTCAGGATTTTTTCAAAAACTTACAGATTTTAATTATTTTAAGCATCCTAAGATATTTTTTGCCCATAAAATATGCCCTTTTTTTGAAAGATGAACTCCATCAACATAAAGATCGGGTTTATAAAAGTTTTCTATTTTATAATAAAGATTACAAGTGTTTTTTATGTTTTTTAGAGAAGATATATTTTCTAAAAACTTGTCATAAAGTTTTATTTCTTTCCTGAATCCCTCCTTATACTCAAACCATCTTCTAGGAGGTGTAATAACGATATCAATTGGATGTTTAGAATTTATTAATTGCATTTCTAATTCTTTCCATGAAATAGCTTTTTGTAATTTGTTAATTTCATTTAATTTATTATTATGAACTTCTTTATTTCTTCTCTCATTAGATTCAAGTTTAGGAATAATTTCCTTTGATAAAAAGAATTTTAAGATTTCATTTATAGCCCTTGGATTTCTTGGTCTATTTTGCCAATATGGAGTATCAGTTAAAGATCTTAAATTTCTATGCTCATCGCCAGGGAGAATTATAAGGATAAATTTTTTAGGCTTTAATTCAGAGTAGATCTGGAAATTTGATATGAATCTACCCATATTATGTAAACCCCAAGAATTTATTGCTCCATTGAGGCAATAATCCTCTTCTTTCGAGATTTTGCAAAATAAAGAAGAGAACAAATCAGAATCATCAATATAGGAACCTCCATAAGTGACACTATCTCCAATAAAAACCAACTTACTTAAATTTTTATTATCTTCTTGGTAACTTATTCTGAAACCTTCATTATTGCTAGTAATAAAGGAATTTTTAAATCTTTTTTTTATTTGATTTGGTTTTAATCTATATCCAATCAATGGATCTGCATCATATAAAATAGGGTCGCCAAGACCTAGAAATCTGGCGCCCATTTCACATGCAGTTACTCCTAATATTATTGAAAATAAAAAAAGAGATATATTTTTAAAAAAATTATAATATTTATCTTTAATCATAATTTACAAATTCAGTCAAAAACTTTATATATCCCGTATATAGATACCAAACTCTGTAGAGGAGAAGTTACTTCATTAAGTACTTCAGTAGCAATATTAAACTTACTTTTACCTATATATATAATGTCTCCATTTTTCAGGAATGGATTGTTTAAAGACCCTTTTAGGGCTCCTCTTCTATACTTAAATTTTCTTTTATTTGTCTCACCATTATTATTATTTCTAATAAGTCTTACAGGTCCTTTGAAAATTTTGCTACCACCACTTATATCAATAGCATCATTTAAAGATGCGCTTTTGCTTATTTTTTTTCTACCTGGAAATTCAACCCTACCTCCAACATAAATACTAATTTCTGCAGGATTTAAATTGGACTTAATAGCCTTTGATATTTCATATGCAGATGGATTACCACCCTTTGCGATATAGATTGTATCTCCATCAAGAATTCTAATATTTTGAGATGAATCTTCTAAATTCAGAACTTTCAGTAAATTTACAGTAGTCTTAAGCCGACCTCCTCCATCAGTTAAATTATTTCTTCTTGTAATAGTTATTTCCTTAAGATTAGCTTCAGCAGTTAAGCCATCACTTTTTCTAATTATGTCTACAAGCGTGGGGAAATAAATTGAAGATCTATCTTCAGTTGCTTCATAAACATCTTGGAGATTTTCATTTCTTTCATCGAATATTTGGTTATTTTGTATAGAATAAGAACCTTTTAATATATGTTGGCCAGGAGTTTCAACCTCTCCATCAATGTAAATCTTGATAGGCCTGTATCTTAAAATATCCAATTCAACATCAGGTTCTAAAACAAATTTTTTATACTCTTTAGTCAAAATCTTTTTAAGTTCATTAATTGTTAAACCTGATAAGTAAACTTTTTTCAGCCTTTTTAAATATGCGTATCCTTCTCCATTTATTGTGAATACAGAATCAAGTTCTTTCGCATCTTCCGATACTGATAATTTGAGAGTATCGCCAGGACCCAATATATAGAAATTTTCCTTATTACTTTTTTTTAAATAATCAACACTTGGTCTAGAGTCTAACTCAGTAGAATAGACTTTACTAATAAAATAATTATTTGAATAAATAATACTCAGAAAAAGAATTAATTTATAAGATAAAAAACTATAAACTTTTTTATTCATATTAACTTGATGATATGAGAGAAATTTTATTATTCGAAAAATAATCTTTAAATTGATATTCTTTATTTATAAATAAAATCCCGATTAGGTTTTTATTTTGTGAAGAAATAATTTTTTTTATTTTCTCTAGTTTTTTTATAGATGTACTTGATGATTCTATACATATTAAAAAGTTATTTTCCTCAAATGCATCTAATGCTGAATCAGTACAAGTAATTTTAAGGTTTCTAGAGTTTTTATTTAAAACTTTAAGAAGAAGCATAAGATTTTTTTTATCTTCAATATCAATATTGAGCATTTTAATACCACCTTCAAAGTTTGATAAAATTCCATTTGTCAAAAAATCAACTGATTCTTGCCATGAATCTTTATTTGATAATTCAAATGTTTCAATCCATGTTTCTTCAAAAATATTTGCGATATCAAATTCACTTATAATTTTATTTCTTATTTTTTCTCTTAATTTTGTAATTAAACAACCTATTAAAAATCCTGATATTAAACCAATAAATAATTTTCTTAATTTATATTGAGGCTTAGCAAATTTATCTAACTTAGGATTTGTGATTAATTGCCAAGGATCCTTATATTTAGCATCTTCTAAAGAATAAATTCTTAGTTGATCCTCTAATTGGGTAAGAATGGCTTCATTTCTTCCTGCTCTTCTTATTAGTTCTTTGTATTTGGAAATTACTCCAGATGGTCTTATAAGTGACTTTAGACTCGCTTCTGATTTCTCTTTTGATGCAAGAAGAGAGTTGCGTATATCTTTGTATAGACTTTTATAAAGAGTTTCTCTCCTTTTCAAAGCTGATTGTATTAATTTATCATTTTCTTTATATGTCTCTCTGAGACTAGATAAATTGATGCTAATGTTTTTTATTTTTTCATTTATTTTATTAATATTAGTTTTGTCACCAAAGTAAAAACTATCAATTAGATTCGAAAGATTTAAAATCTGCTCTGGATTATCTTTATTATCTTCAACAAGCTTTATGAACTCATTTAATTCTCTTATTTGTGTTGATTTTTGAGTACGTAATCCTTCTATATTTAGTATTTCACCTGCGGGATAAAGTATATTGGTACTCCCCGGACTAGAATTTAAAGAGTTGGATCCCTTTCTGAAAGATATCAAATCATGTTTTTCAGCAAATTTATCTGATTCTTCATTTGCAACTAAACTTTTTATCTTATATTTTTCAATTTGCTTTTGGAAATAATCAATACTAATTTCTAATTCTCTTTTTCTTCTTCTTCCTGAATAATTTTGATATGAATTAGATATTTTTTTCAATACTGGTAAAATATTTTTTTTATTCTTATCATGGTATTTAACATTTAAGACTGTTGTAGATAATTTAAATTTGGCTTCAATTTGTTTTGACCAATCCTCGAATGTTATTTTATTGTTTGAATAAACAGGATCATATGTTTGGATAAATTCAAATACATTTAATAAAACAAAGGGGCTTTTAAGTATTTCCAGTTCTGTTTTGAAGGATTGCCCTTCGGCTGAAGATAAACCAATCAAACTTTCTAAAGCACTTTTGGCCTCAGATATTGAACTTTTTTTTTCTCCTTCAAGTACAATCTGAAACTGGCCTGTGTACAATTTTTTACTGTTAATAAGGAGGATACTTGTAAAAAGAATACCTAAAATTGAAAAAATGCCAATTTGCTTTAAATTTCTGAATAAAAATTTAAAAAATTCTTTAAAATTTATAATATTTTCTGAATAATCTATTTCATATTCTCTGACCATTTATTTATTTGTATTTTTTCGAATACTGAGTCCATAATAGCATAATAAATTTATTGTAATTTGCTATTTTTTGCCAATAAATTCTTTTTAGAAAATGATTTATATATTAATGAAGAGGTAATTATTATCTGTAAAAAAAGAATGAAAAGAAAATTACGAGGAGTACCTGAATATATAATGATTGATATTAATGAGAATAAAATGTTAAATAAATAAATTATTTTTACTGAATTTTTATGCTTGAACCCATTATTCAGTAGACGATGGTGTAAATGATTTCTGTCTGGAAAAAAAGGCGATTTGGCAGACCTAATTCTTTTACTAATGACAAAAATCATATCTCCTAGGAATACAGATATCAATAATATAGTACTTATTAATAATGTAGAATTATACTCATTAACTGGCGTGTAACTGACAAATATTCCTAGAAATGAAATTACAAATCCCAGGAAATAAGATCCGCCATCTCCCATCAAAATAATTGAAGGATACCTATTATATTTAAGAAATCCTAAACAGCTACCAATTAATATACAACTTAAAAAACAACAATATAAATTATTATTTATCAAAGAGATAATAAAAAAACCTAATGCAGAAATAATGGATACCCCAGCTGCTAATCCATCAAGTCCATCAATCCAATTTAAGGCATTTGTTATAGAAACTATCCAAAAAACGGTCAGTGGAAAACCAATTATTTTATTTATAGTAAGAATTGGAAAAACCTTATTAAAAATCGAAAAATCTAATGAATTAAATATTATGCCTTTGCTTACAATAAATACAGCTATAGAAAATTGAAGAATTAATCTTTTAATAGGAGACAAATTAAATAAATCATCAGTTAAGCCAAGAATAAAAAATAAAGTTGCCCCAAGAAGCATAATTTCGATCCTTTTGTCTGAAAGTGGATATGACAAGTAGTTATTCCCTAAACCTAATAAAACTAAATATGAGATTATAAAACCTAAAAATATTGCAATTCCTCCTAATCTTACTTTTGGGTTATTATGTTGCTTCCTTGAATCAGGAACATCAATAAGATTAAACCTTAATCCAATATCTCTTATTTTGGGTACTATTAACCATGTAATAAAAGCAGAAATTATTGTTGTTAAGATATATAAGGTATTTTCCATAAATATTTAGACTTTATTTTTTGCTTTATTTTTATCGGTATAATTTTATTTTTAACACTTTAGTGAAAGCATTGTAATGAAAAGTTTTTATTCGTAAGAATAATCTATTGCAGATTTAGCTCATCAATTAATTTTGCAAAAGCTAAATATGAATTAGTAGTCTCAAGTTGCCTAGAGTTAAGACGAATATTGAATACACTTTCAAACTCAGCAATTATTTGGAGTTGGGCTAGAGAATCCCATGAAGGAGTTGATCCATATGTTAATTTTTCTATTTCGACATTTTCTGGTAAAAGTAAACATGTTTTAAAAATATTATTTAACTTAAGATAGTTATTACTTTTGTTTTTAACGGATCTAGGTAATTCTGAAATATTTTTTTGAAATTCTTGAATATTATTTTCATTATCATTAGATAAATGATTTATATTTTTTTCTATAAATCCATATAAACCTTTTTTGATTCCAGTTATCTCTTGCAAAAAACATTCATTAGATGAATCGCGAATCATATTTTCTATTTGTTCTGCGACCTCTTCAGGAATCAGTTTATCTATTTCTCCAGCATCTTTTGAGAAAGGAGTATCTACTACAGCTGGCAAAATCGATTTATATAAAATATCGTAATTTGAATAGAAATTATTCAGGCTAGACAAATATGCTGTTGACATAGATTTAATGGAAATATAATCTTCAAAATTGATTATTGGTTTTGCCAAATAAATTGTGCTTAAAAATATAATTCTACCTTCCTGTCTCATTAGAAAACCTTGTAGAGAAGAATTTACAATATCTTTTAGACATTGATAGTTAGTATCTAATAGTTCTTTAAGATTTGATTTTGCAGGGGAAGATGCGCAATGTATTACTGTGGATAAATCTGTTCCAAGCTCCCTTATAGTTTCTTTTAGTTTTTCTCTATCCTCTTCTTCCTTTAAATCACACACTATACTTTTAATTTTGCACTTGTATTTTGAGAGAGATTCAATCAATAGATTTAGTCTTTTTTGATCTCTTGCATGAAGGCATAAATTATAATTACTTGATGCTAGTCTATGAGAAATTGCTTTACCAATTTCTCCTGTAGATCCTGTTATTAAAGCATATGATTGATCTGATGAATTTTTAAATTCTATGTCAGACTTCGGATCAGGCCAAGACTCATTTCTAGCCTGAACTTTCATTTTCGCAACTATGCAAATATTTGAATCTTGTACTATTAATACACGAATAGTTAAAATTTTAAAAATTTTATTTATACTAATTATCTTCGCGTGATAATTTATTGTTTTATTGTAAAAAATTGGTTTAAGTGCGTTGATTTGATGACCTAAATATAAAGAAGATAAACCAGGCATATACATACCTGCGATCCTTGATAAAGGAGAAATTGATAAATGTAATGGTAATATTGGTTCCTTATATTTAGTTAACGATGAGTATTCAATATCGTGATGTAATTTATTAAAATCTCCGGATAAATTTGAAAATTTCTCAAAATCATTTTGATTATATTTTGTTGAAAAAGTTATATAGTCTCCTTCTTTAAATTGATCATTGAAATTAGTCATATTTTTAATTTAAATTTTATTTTTTTCTTTTAGCTTTAATATACATGCTCATTAAAAATGATCAATTATTTTAATTGATGAGCTTGTATAAGCTATTTTTCTAAGATTAAAAATCCAAGTTGAATCGTCTTCAGGAGTAAAATTGCAGTCTTTAAATATTGAGTATGAAGGTATATTTCTTTCGTTTTTTATTAACTTACCTATTAATTTTTTAAACTTATTATCATAGCAATTATTGATGATCCACTCTAAGCATAATTTTTCTAAACCTTGACCAAGTATTCTGCAAGATAATAAAAATAATTCAAGTTTTATATTTTGTTGATCATTAAAATCTTTTGTGAGCACCATTAGTCCAATGTTTTCAAATTCTACAATATTTGATTCATATCCTATTACGATAACCATTCCTCCCGATTTCTCAATTTCTTTTAGGTCTCTTTTGTTGTACCTAATTGAAGTAGTGTTAAATTGATTAGTCTTTTGACAAAGTTGAGAAGCTCTATTTACATTTTCACTTGATAACAATGAGAAATGAACTTTAATTTGCAGTGATTTTAAATATTCTTCAAAGTCTTTGGAGTTTGAAGCTCTTTTTTTAAGTTCTTTTAGTTGAATAAAAGATTTTATTCTGTTTTTATCTTCTAAAGTATTATGAACATTATTAATATAAGGGCAATCAAGTAAGGTGCTACAAAAATCAACTGGATCTTCTGGTAGATCTAAAACTTTTACTTCTGGGAGAGTCGTCTTGACTTGTTCTCGCTCTATTGGATTATCATCTATGAATAATATAGAGGATAATCCTAAATTTAATTCTTTAGCAATTTGCTGTATAGATTCAACTTTATTTTGCCACCCTATTTTGTGTGTGGTTATTTTTTCTAAAGTAATAGGCATTTTTGTTTCACTAATAGCTTTTAATGCTAATTTCTCATTATTCTTGCTAGCTAAAGTGAGTGCAATCCCTTTATCTCTTAACTCTAATAATATTTTTTGGAAATCATAATAACAATTCCCAGGATAATCCCCACCTATGTATATTCCATCTATCCCATCTTCTCCAACAACCCCGGACCACAAAGTATTATCAAGATCAAGAACGATAGCTCTTATAGATTTCCCGAGAATTGCTAAAATATGAGATGAAATTCTTTTTGATATTTTCCTGCTAAAGTTATATGAAAAACTATATTTACCAGCATACCAAAGTCGAGAGTCGCAAATTTGTTCAGTATTTAAGGATTCTGAAGGAATGTCTATCCATAATATTTGGTCAAGATGCTCCAATTCTTTTTCAATCAAAATATTGAATTGACTAAGAAGATTTAATTGCCGAACTAATTCGCTATTGGAGGATGTTTTTATAGGATAGTAAAATCTGGAAACTATTATCCATCCAGAGTTCAATTCATGAAATCTTTTTATTTGAGAAATATAGTCATTTAATAATTGAAAGTTTGGCTCTTTTTCTAATGGAGATATTTCTTCAATTTTTAAAATGAAAATAGAGATGTCAGGATTAAATTTATATAGTTCTGAATTATTTTTTGATAAATCACTATAGACTTGTCCATAAAGATTGGAATAAAAATTAAAATTTCTATCGGGAATTAATTTGACTAGTTTTTTTTTAATTTCCGTACTAATATTTTCACAATTTGTATGGCTTAAAAAAGCTAACTTAATTGTTGAATTTAAATTTGCAGCAGCGAATTGTTCTTGTAAATATCTTTTTTTTATTCCATTTTTTACTAGAACAAATTTGTTACTGCCTATTTCATTCATGCAAATATTTTTTAACTCTTGGGTCCTTATTGAGGATACTTTGCCCCTAAATAAACTATTTTCATTGTAAGTTTTCCCTTTCTCTATTTTTCCGGTAATAAAACTAGTCTTTACTTCTGCATTTATTTTTAAGTCTCTCACGAACATTTTTGCCTCTTCTGAAACTATTTCGCCTTCATAATTAGCAAAACCTTTAAATTTTTTAAAATATCTATAAGGCACTTTTTGTAACTCTTCATACCTATGGATCTGGGTACATGAACCCCAATCACAACCCAACATTATTTGAATAGCATTTTCTCTCTCGAAAATAGAAAATATTGAGCCTTCCCCCCATGCTGATGAGCTTTGTTTTTTAAGATCTTTAAATAAACTTAAATCATTGCCTACCACTACATATGAATAAATAGGGTGCTGAGTTCTAATGGAATTATCTAAATATTTATATGCCCATTCTGAAAAGACTCCAGTTTCTGATTTTGTTTCAAGATGCGAGTATTGACCTGATTTACAAAAAGAAAAAGTAAAAGAAGGAAGAGCAATTATCCAATTATTTTTGATTAAACTTTTTAAAGAATAAAGTGCATCCCAGCAAGTAAATTCTGATCCTGGAGCAATTCGTGAAAAAGAAGAGTGAATAACTAATATACCCTTAGGTTCTGAAATTACACTCTCAATTGAATCTAATAATTCTTTTCTTATTGACATCCCAAAATCAAATTTCCATTAATAATATATTCAAAAAACCCTATATCAGTCCAGCTTCACTTATTATTTCGAATTCTTTTATAACCTCCTTTAAGGGGATATTTGTAAGTATAGCGATGTCAAAAAGAGAAGTTTCTCCATCGGCATAACTTATTATATCCATCCTTTGAGCTGCAGGATGTCTGCTACTTACTACTGAAATCTGAGGATATAACCCTCTTTTCCCTAGTTGTGGTTCTCCGATTGTCTTTACCTTTGGATAAAGCCCGAATTCAAATGCATCAACTATCGATTTCATAACTTCATATGATTCATAAAGACCTTGATCAGTTACAAGATTTAAGTTGTCTTCACTAGTGTGGTATTCAGGGTACTCCCCAAACTTACTACGACAGAATGTGATCAATGGAAGTCTTATTCCAGGTGCACAATATTGCCTCTCATCGGATCCTCTTTGAAGAAAAGAATAGATTTTTACATTTTCTTTTCCTATTAGTGCGGATTGTATTGCTTTATCTGCAAGAGTATTTTTAAATGGGCTATTCACATAAGAATATGCTCTTTCATCTCCTACACAACTTAGATTGAAACCGCAAATTATATTTTTTTTCATTTTATTTAAATTTCTTGATAAGTAAGCTAGGCTGCCAATAGTTTCAGGCAGCATTAAGAACCTATAACTATATTTACGTTTTTTGTATTTATTTTTTAGGTAGTTTAATATTGCATTTAAAACAACTGGTCCACTTAATTCATTATTTGCCATTGATGGATGACATACATAGGAACTAAAAAGAATTTCTTTTTTCCGTTGACCCTTTAGTAAAGCTTGACTCATTTCTAAATAACCATTATCTAAAGAAGAATTGATAAAAACTCTATATTTCCCTTTAGGTAAATCATCTTTTTCTCTTTTTGACAGACAAAATCCCCAGTATTTTTTGTAATAGCTAGTGACATAAGGCACGAAATTATCATTTACTTGTGATACGTGTATTCGGTCTATAAATTCTTCTAAATTTAATATTTGATCTATTGGCTCCGAATACCCAACTATATGTAAGTTGAGTTTTTTAAATTCTGCAAATTTTTTACCACTTTCTTTATGTTGAATAAATCCATCAATAATATTCCATTCTTTAGGAATATTCCAATCAAAAACCTGTTCTCCTGTTTTAAAAGATAATCTTTCATATTCATTATTATGAGATTCGAAATAACTTAATGTTTCTCTAATTCCTTCTCCTGTTATAGATCTACATTTGGGAAATAATTTTTTTACGTGATCAATTAAACCATTTTTGAAATAAGCGAGGTCTTTTTCGAATTTGAAATTCATCATATATCGTCTTATGGGTAACCCTTACCTATGGTTATATATTTACGTTTGTCCGAGTTTTCTTGATCACATAACTTAGAATTTTGTATATATTTAAAATTATCAATATTATTATTTGAACTTTTTTGAGTCTTATTTTGTTTATTTAAAAAACTCCAGCCTTTAAAACTAAAATTTCCAGGGGTTTGTTCAACAAAATAATTTTTGTTTGTATGTTCGTTTATTAAAAATTGTAAGCCATCCTTTTTTATTCCTAACCATTCGCATAAAAGATCAGTATAGTTTGCCTCATTATTTTCGTATTTTTGAACCAAATAAAGTCCTTGATCTCTCGTTAAACGTCCATGCCTTATCTCTCGTGATGCGTGATCTGTAACTTTTGAATAACCGTTTTTTATTAACTTTAATTTATCATGAACTCCCATATAATTAAAACAATCAACATGGTCATAACAATCGAATGTTCTATTAAAATTTGCTGATAAAAAACCATATTTTTTAATCATTTCCTCATGTTGAGCTTTGGGATCCCATCTAACGTAGTTTCCTAGATAGATTCCCCTGACACCAATATTATTGAGTTCATAATCTTCAGGATACCTATATTGCCAAATATCTCTTTCATCTAAAATATCAAAAACAGAAATTAAATTATCAGCTTCAAGACCCATTAAATCATGATCTTTTCTATACCTTCTTGTCATTTCAACCTCATGTTTATGTGAAAACATCCCAACTTGTTCAAGACCTTGATGCGCTCCCCAGATAATTAATGGGATTTTATGAGTTATTGCAGTTTGTACAGGAAAAACAGTTTGACCAGCTAAACAATGCCAATAGATGCTTCCAAGGCTTCTTAAAGTTGATCTTGTTATTTTCTTAACAGATATCGGATTTACATTTTGTATTAATATATCACAGTTAAACTTTATTCTTAGATTAGCTAAATTCCTTATTCCAAGAGGAGTGTTGTAGTACTTATTATAAGTTACCAATAGTGGATTAAGATTTAGTTTGTTTTTTACTAAGTCAACTATAAAGTATGAGTCATTTGCTGCTGTGACTGGAACAATACAATCATAAGTGTGGAATTTACTTTTGTATGGTTTGACTAATTTCTTGAGTTTCTCCCACCGATAATCCCAATCTAATTTATCTTTTTCTTCATGAATCCTGCAACCCGAACAAATTCCATCCTCATCAAAAGTTATGCCTAATGGATGATCACTGCCGTATAAACACTTTTTGCAAAATTGGATTTTATTTTTCACTATAAATCACCATAACTATTAGAGAAGAAGGGCTCTCTTATTAAATTGCAATTTAAATTCTTTTTAAAATTCTGAACTGAATGCTCAAAATAATTTAATGAATTGCCTATTGCTAATGCACTAACATTTTTTTTGGAAATTAAACTTTTTGATAATTCAGAATCATCTAGGCCCCCAAAGAGGATAAATTCACTTTCAACTTTTGGAAACATTTCAATTATTTTTGAGTCAAAGGATCCTCTATTGCCTTCGTTTGACTTGTCTATTAATAAAATCTCTGAAGCAAAGTTTGATGTGAGTATTTGCATGATCCTATCTGAAAATTCTATTGATTCTTTTTTTAAATAATTAAAAATTTTTAATTTAGAGTCTTCTAATACACAAGGTAAACAAATTATCAGTGCTTGTGCTCCAATATATTCAGATATTTGTTTAAGTGAATTAGATATATTATGTAATTGACTGTCTATAACAATTCTTTCTGCTCCAGCTTCAATAACGTTGGATGCATCATCTTTGTTTTTAATACCGCCAGCATAAACCATTGGTGTTGAAAGAGGAATTGATGCAATTTTCTTTATGAGATCAATATCTGGACCGTAATTTTTAAGTGATCTATCAATACATTGGATGAATATTTCATCCACCCCCCAACGATCAAGATTTTCTGCAATTACGTCTGGTTTGCCTAATGGAAGGAACTTGGTATATCCAAATGATTGTACTGCCCAACCATTTTTTACTGTAATCACACCTATAAGTCTTTTCTTAAGCATGACAAAGATCTTTAATTATTTCTGACAAAAGCGATTTTCCATTGTTTTGACTTTTCTCAGGATGAAATTGTAGGCCAGCAATTCTACCAAACCTAACTACTGATGAAAAACTTATTGATTTAAATTTTGTTAAACAAATAGTTTGATTTTTTGTTTCTTTAAAACCATAAGTATGGTTAAAATAAAAATCTTTATTATCAAATGATTTAAAGACATTGTCATTTTTTACAGATACTAAGTTATTCCAACCAATATGATGCATACCATCTTTTGAAAGTTTTTCTACTACTCCTTTAATTAACCCTAGACCCTTGTTAATACCGTTTTCGTGAGATTCCTCTCCAAGTAGCTGCATACCTAAGCATATGCCTAATATTGCTTTACCTTCTCCAGCTTGATCGATCAAAAAATTATCAAGCTTTTTCTTTTTTAGGAAATTTATTGAAGTAGAAAAAGAACCAACACCAGGAAGTAGTATTAAATTGCATTTTTGAAGTATTTCCTTGTTATTGGTAATTTTGCTTTTAAATCCAAGACTTTTAATCGATTGTCTTATTGAGTTGTGATTCCCTATCCCATAGTCAACAATACCTATAGTTTTTTTCATAAACCATAACCTACTTCAAAACGTTTAATAATTTCACCTTTATCGGTAATTTCGAAAAGCTCTTTATTTACACAAGAGTGGACATTTTCCCAGAAAGTTTCTTTTGATATATCAATATAATTACAGAAAGTCTCAATATATTCATCTGAACAACAGCCATCATATTTTTCAACTATTTTGATTCCTTCTTCTCTTGTTAGTTCTCCCCTCCTAATTGATTCGTTAACATGGTCAGAAACTCTTCCAAAACCATATTTATAAAATTTAATCATTTGATTAAAACTAACCCAGTTTTCATCTAATGCGTAAACATTTGTAATGTCTCCACTCATGGTTACGTCAGCTTTTCTAACATCCAGACCATTTGAAGCCGAATATTTCCCATTATTAATACCTGACCAATCCTCCCAGAACCATCCTAAAAAAATAATTTGAATATTAGCTTTCTCAAATTCAAAACTAGTTGGATGAGAAAAAGGAATTAAATCTTTTTTATCTAGTCCTCTTTTGGTTAACCATTCTAAGTCTCCACCAGCTATGGTATTCATAAAGCGTAGATTGTTTCCATCATAACCATTCTCACTCACAGTCCCCATGTCTCCAAGCTGTAAGCCTGGATTTTCTCCCCAGAATATTAAAGGTATTTTATATTTAATTGCAATCTTAGGTACGCAACTTACTATCGCATACTCGCCAGCTTTTTGATAATTTTGAAATTGTAGAAATCCCTCTCTCAAAGTTTTTTTCCAGGTTTCTGGTTGAGAGGCAACGACTAAAGTATCGAAACCTAATTCAATTAAATTAGATAAATTATCCACTCCTAATTGAGAGACTTGCTCTGGAGGATAACTAAAACAGACACAGAGAGGGGTAAGCTTTAATTTGTCTCGAATCCATAATGCCTGTCTTAGGCTGTCTTTACCTCCGCTTACACCAATAATGCAATCAAAGAATTGATTTGGTTTTTTTGGATTTTTTTTTATAATATCTTTAAGAACTTCAAATCTTTCTTCAAAATCTTCATCTATTGATTCTTTATGATAATGACATGCAATACAATTCCCATCTATAAATTTAGTGTTTGGTCTTGTATCTATTTGTAAGCATGTTTTGCAATATTTCATATAACTTCAATAAAGTTTGAAGAAAAATTTCTTTACATTTTATCATTAGAATTAATGTCTTGGCTATAAATAATTTTGAACTTAATCCCAGCAAGCAAAATTTTCGTAGATTAATAATTTAGTTATAATATTCGAGGGTATTTATTAGTGATGAAATTTAAATTTATTTCTAATGCTTGTGGGGTGTTTGAAGGGAGTAATGGGACTAGGTTGTTAATGGACCCATGGTTAGATAATGGAGTTTTTGAAGGTAGTTGGTGTCATTATCCACCTCTAATTACAAAACATTCTGACCTTCAAGATGTCGATTTTATTTACCTTTCTCATATTCATCCTGATCATTATGATGAAAGATATTTTGATTATGATAAGGAAAAACCAATTATTATTCTTGATAATGAATATAATTTTCTTGAAAATAATCTCAGGGAAAAAGGTTATAAAAATATATTAAAAATTAAAGATCAAGA
>CACNAI010000005.1 GCA_902618335.1 uncultured Prochlorococcus sp.
GATGCACAGCAAGTAGTCGACCTGGGTCATTAATAACTACTGTGTGAACTCGATACCAAGGCAATCCCATCGGTTAATTTCTAGTAACTATGCTGAATAAACAGCTAAACATCACGATAGTAAGGGATTTTTTCGTCTTTGAGGGATTTTTGTAAATAAATTTATTTTCTTGCAAAAATTGGCCAAATCTATATGTATCACTAAGGTTACAAGGAATTTTTGACTAAAAATTGTTAATATTTTGGTCACAATTCTCAAAGTAAAACGCCAAAATAAGAAAAATAACTAAAAAAATGGCAACAATCAGATTCATCCGTGAGGATATAGAAGTTCAATGTAACCCTGGTGAGAATTTAAGAGAACTAGTAATGAAAGAAAATCTGCAGTTATATGGTTTAAAGGGCATTTTAGGCAATTGTGGAGGGGCAGGGCAGTGTAGCACTTGTTTTATTTCTGTTGAAGGAGGAAATAAAAATTCTCTTAGCCCTCTTACATCAGTTGAAGAAGAAAAACTAAAAAATAGACCAGAGAATTGGCGACTTGCTTGCCAAACACTAATAAAGTCATCTGCAGTAATTTTAACAAAACCACAATCTCCCCCTTCAAATTTAGAAGAACTAAAAAAAATTAGTGAAAATAAAAAATTACCTCGCTAAATTGTTTAAGACTGTTAATCTGTTAATAAAAATTGTTGATTTTTCCACTTTATTCAAAGTTATGTGTCTATAGTCTTAGTACTTATTAGATCCGTCAACTAAATGGAAACAACTAATTTTGGATTCATAGCAAGTCTTTTATTTGTAGGGGTGCCAACAATATTCCTAATAGGTCTTTTTATTTCTACACAAGATGGCGAAAAATCAAGCTTCTATTCTGACTCTAGTAAAGGCAGGCTTGGCCCAAAACGTTAATTCTTTATAAATGCTTAGCATTTCAGTAAAAGAATTTTTATTTTGGAAAAAAAAGCAACTTTCTAAGGGAGGAAATCAACAATCTTTTGCAGTTTTACTTGATTGTATAGGAGGTTTATCCACCTATGATTTAAACATCTTAAATTTAAATCCTGAGGGAAATTTATATTTAAAAAAAAACTTAGACTTTTTAGAATCTGTTTGGGATGATCATATATTGGAATCTCACCCAATTCAATATCTATGTGGAATAGCTTTTTGGAGGAATCTAAAATTAAAAGTAACAAATAAAGTTCTTATTCCTAGGCCAGAGACCGAGCTGATAATTGATATTGTCTTCAAAATATTTGGAAAGAGATCAAAAAAATTATTTTTTGCAGAGTTAGGAACTGGATCAGGCGCTATAAGTATTGCTTTGGCTTTACAATTTCCATTGTGGGATGGAATAGCAACTGACATAGATCAAGATGTACTAGCAATAGCCACAGAAAACTTTATTAATTCTTCTGGTCAATCAAATTTGAGATTTTATTGCGGACATTGGTGGAATCCTCTTGAAAGCTTCAAGGGAAAATTAGATCTCGCTATTTCAAATCCGCCTTATATACCTAAAGAAACTTATGATAAATTACCCAAAGAAGTTAAAAAGTTTGAACCAAAAAGGGCTTTATTAGGAGGCGAAGATGGTTTAGAACACATAAGGGAAATAATTCAAAAAGCACCATTATTTTTAAAAGATAAGGGATGGTTGGTTTTAGAGAATCACTTTGATCAAGGTGAAAAAGTCAAACAACTACTTTTAAAAAATAAATTTACATCAATAGAAATCGTGAATGATCTTTCAGGTATTGGAAGGTTTACGATTGGGAGATATAAATAAATTAGAGATAAAAATATAAATGAATGTAGTAGACCGCGAATCAGCTTTGAAAACTCTTAAAAGTGGTTTACCAATTATTTTCCCAACAGACACCTTACCTGCAATTGGATGCCTGCCAAAATTTTCAAATATTATTTATGAGTTTAAAAAAAGAGATAAAAATAAACCCTTAATTCTTATGGGATCAGAACAAAAACAATTAATAGATTATGTTCATGAATCAGCTAAAGAAGATTACAAAAATATAGCTTCGAATTATTGGCCTGGAGCTCTGACAATGGTTATTCCTTCTTCAGAAAAGCACACTTTAATTCTCACAAGCAAAGACCTTACTCTTGGCTTAAGAATACCAAATGCAAACGTAGCTCAATCACTCATGAATGAAACAGGACCATTGTTAACTTCAAGTGCAAATATTTCTGGTTTCAAGGGATCAATGTCGGCTGAGGGAATTGCTTTAGACTTTCCATCTGTAAAAATTTTAGGACCATTGCCATGGGAAAAAAGTAGTGGTAAAGGGAGTACAATTATATCTTGGAACAAAAGTGGTGATTGGAGGATGATTAGAGAGGGAGATGTATTAGTTAGAGAATTGCGTTAATGTTTTTATTATTATTTTTTGTTTTATTAATTCAATTTTTTACTTATTGGATATTTGAACCGCTTTCATCTTTTTTGGAGTATGTTCTTGAAATAAGATTATTTCCTTTTTTAGCTTTAATAGTTTTTATTTCATTATTTTCAGGAAAAACTATTTATAAGAATTAAATAAACCAAAATGCCGGCTAACAGATTTGAACTGATGACCTTCGCTTTACAAAAGCGCTGCTCTACCGCTGAGCTAAGCCGGCAATCATTCCATCTTACAATTAGAGAGGGTAAATTATCAGAAATTTTTTAGCTTTTTTTAAATTTATTACTTTTTGATATCTTTATTAGCTTTATCAGTTTTATTAGTTTTTTTGAATTTTATTTCTCCTGAAATAGTCCTTTTGATTGGTAAATTAGCAACTAATGCAGTCATTCTATCCTCAGTCTCTAAACTTACTGCTACTTCTTCGAAATCAATCTCAACATATTTAGCAACAACGTCAAGAATTTCTTTCCTCATCTTATCTAGAAGATCAGTTGTTAATGAACTCATATCAACTCTGTCATGAGCTAGCACAAGTTGTAATCTCTCTCTTGCAGTATTTGCACTAGCCGTTTCCCTGCCTAGTAACTTATTTATAAGATCTCTTAGAGTCATCATTTTTAAAAAACCTTTGTTTGCATTAATCTCATGAATTTATCTTTAAGGCTGTTACCTTCATTTTTGGGGTCAATAATAGGTATATCCTTTCCTGTAAGTCTTTGAGAAACATTCAAATAGCATTTTTTTGCGGGAGATCTACTATCTGTAAGAGTTAGCGGCTCTCCTCTGTTTGTACTTATTATTACCTGCTCATCCTCTAAAACAATACCTAATAAAGGTAAAGAAAGGATTCCTTGAACATCATCGATAGACAGCATTTCTTGACTGGCCATCATGTTTGGGCGAACTCTATTAATTACAAGCTGTATCGGTTGAATATCTGAAGTATTCAGAATTCCTATCACTCTATCTGCATCACGCACTGCTGATAATTCGGGATTTGTAACAACAATAGCTTCTTTACATGCTGCAAGAGCATTTTTGAAACCGTCTTCTACTCCTGCAGGACAATCTACTAGAACAAAATCAAATTTTTCACTAAGCATATCACTAATTTTTTTCATATCTTCAGGCTTCATCCAATCCAACATCCTAGGATCACCAGCAGGTAAAAGAGCAAGATTAGGTTCCTTTTTATGTCTGACCAATGCTTGGTCAAGACGACAATTGTTGTCTAGAACGTCCTGAGCAGTATAAATAATTCGATTTTCTAATCCTAAGAGAAGATCTAAATTTCTTAATCCAAAATCAGCATCTAATACAGCAGTGGATGCTCCGCTGTTGGCAAGTGCAATGCCAAGGTTTGCAGTTAGAGTAGTTTTACCAACTCCACCTTTTCCTGAGCAAATTAAGATCGTGCGAGTATTTTCCGCCAAGAATTTAATAATTTTTTAAATAATAAGACCACTTTATAAAAGTTAAATATTTTAAAGATTAAGTAATTCTTAAATTTCTTTATTTTAAATAAAATATTTCAAATCTATTGATTAATTTTTGGTATCTATTATGTAAGGGTTGATAACTATTGTTTGCGAATCTATAACTGCAATTTCAGGATAATAACTTTTAGGTTTCTCCTTTGGTCCAATAGCAATCACATCAGCAATTCTTAACTGCACGGGCTTTAAATAAAGTGATGCAATTGAAGCATTTTTATCTCCACCTTTCCCAGCGAAGGCAATCCCTAGAAGTTTGCCCCAAACGTAAATATTTTTTTCAGCGGAAACTATTGCACCAGGATTAACGTCTCCAATAATGCATAGGTTTCCGTTTGAAGATATTCTATCTCCAGATCTTAGTGTTCCTTCATAGAGAATATCTTCTATCTCTATTGTATTAAATAAATGCAACTTATTTTTAATCTCTTGCTCACTAACAAAATTTGAACTTATTTTTAGAGACTTTCCAGCTAATATTGTATTTCTATCATTTGAGTAAATTTTTAAAGGATAGGCACTAATTTTGTTTAATATATTTTTGAATTTTGATAATTGATGAGAACTTATTGATTCATTTATTACAAAAATTTTTGCTTCTACAGGTTCTTTAATCGAAGAAAATTTTTTTAGGTTTTCATTAATGTTGTCCAAGTCTTTTAGAGAAAAAATTTCTGCATATTTACTTTTTGGATTATTTAAAACAATTTCCATTTATATAAATTTAAGTATTAGTTTTTATTTTCGAAATTTGATTTTGAATTTCATCTTGAATCGCACCTGGGTAAATAATAAATGAGCTTTCTTGTGTTTTTATTAAAGTTTTGATCAATGCAGAACTATTTTCTAATGAGTTTTGAAAGGTGCCATCCCATATTTTTAAAGCATTATTAGCTTCAAAACCATTGAAAGATCTTTCCTTGATTCCACAAAAAATTTCTGAATCATAATTGTTGGATTCGCATAATTGTCTAGCAAATGCAAGGATTTCTAGTCTTTTTATTTTATTTAAAAAACTTATGTCTGATGCTTTTAAAAAATTCCTATCAATAAACATTTTGCATAGCGTAGAGAGCGGCTCAAAAGATTCATCTTTCCATCTAATCAAATGGTAGTAAAAGGTTATATCATCATTTCTTATAAAATCATCAAAATCAACCTTTGATGAGGAAAATATCCATTTATAAAGGGATTTATCTAACCAAATATTTTTTTCATAATTATGTTTTATGGTATGTATTATTTTTTCTAGAATCCAAGTTGATATTTCATTTATTTTGTGGTTATAGATAGTTCTATACATTAAATTTCTTAGTATTAGGAAATGCTCAACGGCGATCACTCCTTTTGGTTTGATTGCAATATTCCCATCAGGTGAAAAAGTAAGAGCTGAAATAATTCTTTCTAAATCTACTAAGCCATATTTGGTCCCTGTGTTGTAACTATCACGTAATAGGTAATCGAGACGATCGCAATCAATTTCACTGCTAATCAATGTTTTTAACGGTTTTGAAAATATTTGTTTTGATTTAAATAATTCCCCAATTTGTCTAGGCAATTCATTGTCATATTTTTTGAGGATTGAATTTATTGGAGAATAATTTTCAACTAAGTGTCGAGACCATCTTTCGTGATCATGATTGAATATTGCTTCACTGGTATGGCTTAGAGGTCCATGACCTAAATCATGTAATAGAGCGGCTCCATACAGTACGAATTTATTTTCACAAAATGAAGATTTAGCCTCAATTAATCTTCTAAATATCTTTCTTGCGATATGAAATACTCCAATTGAGTGAGTAAATCTACTCGATTCTGCACCATGAAAAATTAATGATGCCGCTCCTAGTTGCTTTATTCTTCTCAATCTTTGAAAAGCAATCGTATCAATTAATTCCATAATCATTAACTCTTCTGGCTTGCCTGAATCAAATACTATTTCTTTATGAATTGGATCATGAAAAATTCTTTGAATACTCATAGTGTTTAGAATTGTCTAGTTTTCAATCTTTTGCCAGTTCAGCTTTTATTCCTCATTACTCGATTCAATAGTTTGATTTGAAATTTTTTCTTTTTCTAAAACAGATTCCAGAAATAATTCTGCATTTTTTACCCATTTATCTTCAGCACTTCCATATTCACTCGCGTCAGGTAAATCGAGTAATTTGTCGGGAGTCATTCCTTGACCTTGAATGTTTTTACCATTGGGAGTTAAGTAACTAGCAACAGTAATCGCTATACCACTCTCTTCTCCCAAACTCTTGAGAGATTGAATTAAACCTTTACCATAAGTTTTTTCTCCCATGAGAATTGATCTGCCATTATCTTGTAAAGAACCAGCAAGTATTTCACTTGCACTCGCAGTACCTTTATTAACCAAAGTTACCATTGGTCCATCAAAAGATAACTCTTTTTGTGAAATTATTGCATCTTTGATTCCATTTCTATCTTTTGTTTCTACTATTGGACTCTCACTCAATAATGAGTCCGCAACTGCTATTCCTGAGCTCACTAGTCCGCCTGAATTATTCCTGAGATCCAAAATTAATCCTTCGACCTCTTTCTCTTTTAACTCTTGAAGAGCTTCTTCAACTTTTTTTGGTACGCTTTCGCTAAATTGTGTTATTCTTAAATACCCTATTGTATGCGAATCGTCTCTTAATCTTTTTGTTCTTACTGGTCTAAGATCTACTGATCTTCTTTCTAAATCTACTTCTCTAATTTCTCCTGATTCCGAAGAAATTTCAACTAAAACTTTGGTTCCCGATGCACCTCTTAATTTAGAGGCAGTATTTGCAAGGCCTAATTCTTCTGACGAAATTCCATCTACTTTTTCTATTAGACTCCCGCTTGTTATTCCAGCTTCTTCCGCTGGTGAGCCGCCAAGAGTCGATACAACTTTAATTTTATTACTTTCTCCATCTTCACCTAATTGAAGACCAACGCCATTAATCTCGCTACCAAAATTACTTGATTTCAAGAGTTCATAATCTTTTGGGCGTAAAACCCTTGTGTAAGGATCATCTAGAGGTCTTAACATGTCTTCAATTGCGGAATAAGCCTCTTCAGTTGTTTCAATTTGTTTCTGTAACGTTTTTTGTCTAATTCTTTTCCATTGGATTTCATCAAACTTTTCTGGGTCATAAAAACCCTCATTTACCAAGCTCCAAGCATCAAGTACTAATTGCTTGCTATCACTAAGAGCATAGACTCTTTCAATGAATAAAAAATTGGTAGAAAAAACACTGACCAATAGTACAACGATCAATATTTTGAATGTTAAAAGTTTGTTAAAAGATGAATTCATTGGGTTAAGTGTTAACACCAAGTATAAGAATTTTAAGTAAGCTCTTTAATATCAAAGCTAATTTTTTTTTTTGGGATGGCGAATTCCTCATCTGTTTATGATTGGTTTCAAGAGAGGCTTGAAATTCAAGACATAACTGACGACGTAACTTCCAAGTACGTACCTCCTCACGTAAATATATTTTATTGTTTAGGAGGTATAACTTTAGTATGCTTCTTAATTCAATTTGCAACAGGTTTTGCAATGACTTTTTACTATAAGCCAACAGTTACACAAGCGTATAGTTCGGTTAGTTATTTAATGACCGATGTTAGTTTTGGTTGGTTAATAAGATCTGTTCATCGATGGAGTGCATCAATGATGGTTTTGATGTTAATCCTTCACGTCTTCAGGGTTTATTTAACCGGTGGTTTTAAAAGGCCAAGAGAATTAACTTGGGTAACAGGTGTTGTAATGGCAGTCATAACTGTTGCATTTGGTGTCACAGGATATTCTTTACCTTGGGATCAAGTGGGTTATTGGGCAGTCAAGATTGTTTCAGGTGTACCTGCAGCAATTCCTGTAATTGGTGATTTTATGGTGGAACTGCTTAGAGGTGGAGAAAGTGTTGGACAATCTACCCTTACTAGGTTTTACAGTCTTCATACCTTTGTATTACCTTGGTCGTTAGCAGTTTTTATGTTGATGCATTTTTTGATGATTCGTAAACAAGGTATTTCAGGTCCTCTATAAACTCCTATACTTAAACAATTAACAGAACAATAAATGTCTACGTTAAAAAAACCAGATTTATCTGATCCAAAATTAAGAGCAAAATTGGCTAAAGGCATGGGTCATAACTATTATGGTGAACCAGCTTGGCCAAACGATTTACTATATATCTTCCCTGTTGTTATTTTAGGTACTATTGCCTGTGTTGTGGGGCTAGCAGTACTTGACCCAGCTATGTTAGGAGACAAAGCAAATCCTTTCGCCACTCCATTAGAAATACTCCCTGAATGGTACCTCTATCCAGTTTTTCAGATTCTTAGAGTTGTCCCTAATAAACTTTTAGGTATTGCTCTCCAAACGCTCATTCCTCTTGGATTAATGATTTTACCCTTCATTGAAAACGTTAATAAGTTTTCTAACCCTTTCAGGAGGCCTATAGCAATGTCAGTTTTTTTGTTTGGTACTTTTTTAACAATTTACCTAGGTATCGGGGCATGTCTACCTATTGATAAATCTCTAACTTTAGGTTTATTTTAGTCTTAAATTTTAAACATATCTAAATCATTACCCTTTCCTCTTAAGAAGTGATGCATTAACAAAAACCCCACTATTGTCCAAGTTTGGTATGTTCTTGATTGTTGCCCTACCCAAGTACCTGTAGGTCCATCAAAATATTCTGCCCATTCTTGCTTAGGCAATTGATTAAGTTGGCACCAATATGACTCTTCAATTAAAGATTTCATTTCTTCCATAAGAATTACATCATCAGAAGCGTAATTTTTTTGATGTAAAAGAACAGCTACCCCAAAAAACCAAAGCAAGCTTGGCCAATGTCCACCGTTGTGGTAGCTCCATGGCCAATTCTTTGGATCCGAACCTGTTTTATTTTGCCATTCTTCGACATCCATGTGAGGATGACAAATTCTCATAGGCATTTGAGCCATCAGATGCTGCCTGTTGTGTAAAACTAATCTAAATAGAGCTCTTTGTTCTGTGGGGGGAAGAACTCCAAACATACAGGCTAATGAATTTCCTAAACTGTAAAATCGAAAGTCGGGTCTTCCTGTTCTAATATTTCCTATTAAATATCCACCTCTATTCTCTAACCAATCTTGAAGCCATGAAGGTACTACTTGAGGCTGAACATTAAATTCATTGAAGTGTTGATCATCTCCGTACTGCTCGGTTGGCCTCCTTCTTAAGGTTTGCATCGTTTGGCTGGTAACCCAATAATGTTTTAAGAGAAAACTTCCCAAGTCTTTAACCCATTGATTTGTAAGAATAAGTCTTTGATCTAATAGCCTACTTACATGATCTGCTCGACTCAATTCCATTAAATTTATACAGCTTTTTAAACATCCATGAAGTAAAACTTCAACTTCTAAAGGTGCTCCCCATACATCCATAGGTCTATCAATCATGAATGCGCAATCTGGGACAAAAAGCACTGGAGTACCTTCAAATGTCGGATGCAGAACTAGATCTAGCAAAAGTTGAATACCTCTTTGAACGCTCTGACTCTTTCCGAAAGCGAAATCACCGCTTTTATTGACATAGTACCAACATAAAATTGGCCACCATAAACTTGCATCAGCAGAAGTAATTCTGCCAATCGATCTTTGACCATAGTCTCCAATAAGCTTTCCTTTTTCTTCAATAAAACTAGTAGGAAATACCCCACGCGTTTGATAATTAGTGCTTTGGAGCTCAAGACATACAGAAAGGAACTTTTTTACAATGTCGTATCGTTTTTGAGTAATGAGGTAAATCATTACTGGAACATTATCTCTTAAAAATATTTCTCCGTAATTTAGCTTTTTATTTTTTGTTGGATGTTCTAGTGCCGCAACACTTCCCACTAATTCGCCTGATATTTCGACTAAAGTCTTTTCGAAATGTTTTTTTGCATTTGTAACAATTTTTTCTTCATCAGAACTTGGTCTTACTCTTAAATTTTTTTGACTAAATCTTTCTGCCATTTCTTTTATATCCTTCTATTTAAGCCTAGTTGCTTAATGATACTTTGAACAAATAAAAAATTAATAAAAAAATTTTGTATAAAAGGTTGCACAATTACAGTTGGATGGTTTAGTATTTTCTTCTGGGCAAAAATTTTTTTTTGCATTATTCAAACAATTATCTTAAATCTGATTTTTGGTAAATGAATGAATTCTTTGGAGATTTGATTTCGATCATTATTTTCAGCCAGAAGGAGGGTTTACCCTTCAAATTGAGTTATTCAATTCTTGTTTAACTCAGCACCTAGAAAATTTAAAAACTTAGGAACTGATGCTTTTATTGCGTCAAAACTTTATCAAATTTTCATTTGGTAATTTTGAGATGTATATGCAATAAAGGTGTGAGGTCCCGTCAAGAATATATAAATTGTTTTCAATTGCTAACTTTTGGTATTTGGAAACCAACGGATCTGAGATCTTGGAAAGTCACTTTAGAAATATTTTTAATGTGCACTCAAAGTAATCCTTAACTATTTTTAAGGAGGCTGAACCTAAATAACTTAAGTCAATCTTATTTTTATTTGGAGAATGCAATTCATATTGAGTAGATTTATCTACAAAAGGATTTGAACACAACGGAGAGTTTGATCCTGGCTCAGGATGAACGCTGGCGGCGTGCTTAACACATGCAAGTCGAACGAACCTTCGGGTTAGTGGCGGACGGGTGAGTAACGCGTGAGAATCTGCCCTCAGGAGGGGGATAACGGTTGGAAACGACCGCTAATACCCCATATGCCTATTGGTGAAATGAATTTCGCCTGAGGATGAGCTCGCGTCTGATTAGCTAGTTGGTGTGGTAATGGCTCACCAAGGCTTCGATCAGTAGCTGGTCTGAGAGGATGATCAGCCACACTGGGACTGAGACACGGCCCAGACTCCTACGGGAGGCAGCAGTGGGGAATTTTCCGCAATGGGCGAAAGCCTGACGGAGCAACGCCGCGTGAGGGACGAAGGCCTCTGGGCTGTAAACCTCTTTTCTCAAGGAAGAAGATATGACGGTACTTGAGGAATAAGCCACGGCTAATTCCGTGCCAGCAGCCGCGGTAATACGGGAGTGGCAAGCGTTATCCGGAATTATTGGGCGTAAAGCGTCCGCAGGCGGCTTTTCAAGTCTGCTGTTAAAAAGTGGAGCTTAACTCCATCATGGCAGTGGAAACTGAAAGGCTTGAGTATGGTAGGGGCAGAGGGAATTCCCGGTGTAGCGGTGAAATGCGTAGATATCGGGAAGAACACCAGTGGCGAAGGCGCTCTGCTGGGCCATTACTGACGCTCATGGACGAAAGCCAGGGGAGCGAAAGGGATTAGATACCCCTGTAGTCCTGGCCGTAAACGATGAACACTAGGTGTCGGGGGAATCGACCCCTTCGGTGTCGTAGCTAACGCGTTAAGTGTTCCGCCTGGGGAGTACGCACGCAAGTGTGAAACTCAAAGGAATTGACGGGGGCCCGCACAAGCGGTGGAGTATGTGGTTTAATTCGATGCAACGCGAAGAACCTTACCAGGGTTTGACATCCTGCGAACCTCTTAGAAATTTGAGGGTGCCTTCGGGAATGCAGTGACAGGTGGTGCATGGCTGTCGTCAGCTCGTGTCGTGAGATGTTGGGTTAAGTCCCGCAACGAGCGCAACCCACGTTTTTAGTTGCCAGCATTTAGTTGGGCACTCTAGAAAGACCGCCGGTGATAAACCGGAGGAAGGTGTGGATGACGTCAAGTCATCATGCCCCTTACACCCTGGGCTACACACGTACTACAATGCTACGGACAAAGGGCAGCAAACTCGCGAGAGCTAGCAAATCCCATAAACCGTGGCTCAGTTCAGATCGTAGGCTGCAACTCGCCTACGTGAAGTAGGAATCGCTAGTAATCGCAGGTCAGCATACTGCGGTGAATACGTTCCCGGGCCTTGTACACACCGCCCGTCACACCATGGAAGTTGGCCATGCCCGAAGTCGTTACTCCAACCCTTGTGGAGGAGGACGCCGAAGGTGGGGCTAATGACTGGGGTGAAGTCGTAACAAGGTAGCCGTACCGGAAGGTGCGGCTGGATCACCTCCTAACAGGGAGACAACAAAATGTTAAATATTAATTTTGTCACCTTAGGTCGATCGGTATCTCACATTCTTAATTTATTAAGGATTTTATTTCCTAAGTTTTTTCTAGGTCACACCCATCACTTTTCCTGGGCCATTAGCTCAGGTGGTTAGAGCGCACCCCTGATAAGGGTGAGGTCCCTGGTTCAAGTCCAGGATGGCCCATATCTCTATGTTGGGGGTATAGCTCAGTTGGTAGAGCGCCTGCTTTGCAAGCAGGATGTCAGCGGTTCGAGTCCGCTTACCTCCACTGATTACCACCTCTTCCATGATTCAGAGAAGGGAATTGTTTTGAGTTGTGATCACATCTGAACGAATCTAGCTTCCTAATTTATTTAATTAAGATGCTGGACTCATTGAATTAATTTCATTGTTTTCAGAGAACCTTGACAACTGCATAGATTATTTTTTTAAAGACAATAAGCATCTTTAAATGATGCAGATTTATTATTTGTGCGAATGCATTAATAACAATTCTATTAAGCTGATGCTTCAATTATGAAGTTATTGGTCAAGCTACAAAGGGCTCACGGAGGATACCTAGGCACACAGAGGCGATGAAGGACGTGGTTACCTGCGATAAGTCTCGGGGAGTTGGAAGCACACTTTGATCCGGGAATTTCCGAATGGGGCAACCCCATGTACGGCCAACTGAATATATAGGTTGGTGCGAGCTAACCCAGCGAACTGAAACATCTTAGTAGCTGGAGGAAGAGAAAGTAAATAACGACTCCCTCAGTAGCGGCGAGCGAACGGGGAATAGCCCAAACCGATAGTCTTGACTATCGGGGTTGTGGGACAGCAATATGGATCAACAAGTCTAGAAGAAACGTTTGAATGGCGTGCCACAGAGGGTGAAAGCCCCGTAATCGAAAGATAAGTTGACCTAGCTGTATCCCGAGTAGCACGGAGCACGTGGAATTCCGTGTGAATCTGCGAGGACCACCTCGTAAGGCTAAGTACTACTGTGTGACCGATAGAGAAACAGTACCGCGAGGGAAAGGTGAAAAGAACCCCGGGAGGGGAGTGAAATAGAACATGAAACCGTGAGCTTACAAGCAATGGGAGCCCGACTAATCGGGTGACCGTGTGCCTGTTGAAGAATGAGCCGGCGACTTATAGGCACTGGCGGGTTAAACCGGAAATGGTGGAGCCACAGCGAAAGCGAGTCTTAATAGGGCGTTTGTCAGTGTTTATAGACCCGAACCCTGGTGATCTAACCATGGCCAGGATGAAGCTTGGGTGATACCAAGTGGAGGTCCGAACCGACTGAAGTTGAAAATTCAGCGGATGAGCTGTGGTTAGGGGTGAAATGCCAATCGAACCAGGAGCTAGCTGGTTCTCCCCGAAATACGTTGAGGCGTAGCGTCTAGTGCTCCAGCAGGGGGGTAAAGCAACCATTTCGGTGCGGGCTGCGAAAGCGGTACCAAATCGATATGAACTCTGAATACCCTGTGTGTAACTAGGCAGTCAGACTGTGGGGGATAAGCTCCATAGTCAAGAGGGAAACAGCCCAGACCGCCAGCTAAGGTCCCAAAATTAACGCTAAGTGATAAAGGAGGTGGGATTGCCCAGACAACCAGGAGGTTTGCCTAGAAGCAGCCATCCTCAAAGGAGTGCGTAATAGCTCACTGGTCGAGCGATCCTGCGCCGAAAATGAACGGGGCTAAGCGTTATACCGAAGCTGCGGATAAATTTATTTATGGTAGGGGAGCGTTCTATGTAGGGTGAAGCGTTAGCGTAAGCGGACGTGGACAGCATAGAAGTGAGAATGTCGGCTTGAGTAGCGAAAACATGGGTGAGAATCCCATGCCCCGAAACCCTAAGGGTTCCTCCGGCAGGCTCGTCCGCGGAGGGTTAGTCTGGACCTAAGGCGAGGCCGAAAGGCGTAGTCGATGGATAACAGGTCAATATTCCTGTACCAGATGTGTTTTGGGAAGGGGGACGGAGAAGGCTAACCAGGCCAGATGTTGGTTACTGGTTCAAGCGTTCGAGGCTTTGAGAGATGGAGAAAACATCTTGAGCTAAGGCGTGAGTACGAACTGCTACGGCAGTGAAGTTGGTGATGTCATGCTTCCAAGAAAAGCCCTATACCCGTTAAGACACAAATGCCAGTACCCGAAACCGACACAGGTGGGGTGGTAGAGAATACCGAGGGGCGCGAGATAACTCTCTCTAAGGAACTCGGCAAAATGGCCCCGTAACTTCGGGAGAAGGGGTGCCAGCGAGAGCTGGTCGCAGTGAAGAGGCGCAAGCGACTGTTTACCAAAAACACAGGTCTCCGCTAAGTCGTAAGACGATGTATGGGGGCTGACACCTGCCCAGTGCCGGAAGGTTAAGGAAGCTGGTTAGCTTTTAGTGAAGCTGGCGACTGAAGCCCCGGTGAACGGCGGCCGTAACTATAACGGTCCTAAGGTAGCGAAATTCCTTGTCGGGTAAGTTCCGACCCGCACGAAAGGTGTAACGATTTGCGCGCTGTCTCGGAGAGAGGCTCGGCGAAATAGAATTGTCTGTGAAGATGCGGACTACATACACCCGGACAGAAAGACCCTATGAAGCTTTACTGTAGTTTGATATTGTGCTCGGGCTCTGAATGCGCAGAATAGGTGGGAGACGTTGAAATAGTGCTTGTGGGTACTATTGAGTCATCGGTGAGATACCACTCTTTTAGAGCTAGGGTTCTAACGCTTACCCGTTATCCGGGAAGCGGACAGTATCTGATGGGCAGTTTGACTGGGGCGGTCGCCTCCTAAAAGGTAACGGAGGCGCACAAAGGTTCCCTCAGGCTGGTTGGAAATCAGTCGTTGAGTGCAAAAGCAGAAGGGAGCTTGACTGTGAGACCTACAAGTCGAACAGGGACGAAAGTCGGTTTTAGTGATCCGACGGTTCTGCGTGGAAGGGCCGTCGCTCAACGGATAAAAGTTACTCTAGGGATAACAGGCTGATCTCCCCCAAGAGTTCACATCGACGGGGAGGTTTGGCACCTCGATGTCGGCTCATCGCAACCTGGGGCTGAAGTCGGTCCCAAGGGTTGGGCTGTTCGCCCATTAAAGCGGTACGCGAGCTGGGTTCAGAACGTCGTGAGACAGTTCGGTCCATATCCGGTGTATGCGCAGGAATATTGAGAGGATTTCTCCCTAGTACGAGAGGACCGGGAGGAACGCACCTCTGGTGTGCCAGTTATCGTGCCAACGGTAAACGCTGGGTAGCCATGTGCGGAGTGGATAACCGCTGAAAGCATCTAAGTGGGAAGCCCACCTCAAGATGAGTATTGCCATGGCTTAAGCCAGTAAGGTCACGGGAAGAACACCCGTTGATAGGCTCTACGTGGAAGCTTGGTAACAAGTGCAGCGGAGGAGTACTAATAGACCGAGGGCTTGACCAAATAAACTTAATTTGTTGTCTTTAATTTATATAGTTCTCTATGCAGTTCTCAAGGTTCATACTATCCTGGTGTTCATGGCGATGTGGAACCACTCCGATCCATCTCGAACTCGGTTGTGAAACGCATCAGCGGCGAAAATATTTAGGGGGTAGCCCCTTGAGAAAATAGCTCGATGCCAGGTAAAATATTTAAAAGGGTTTACTCTATTTGAGTAAACCCTTTTTTATTTTTGGCATTCACGACACCAATGTGTACTTCTTCCAGCGATTTTTTGTTTTTCAATTAAGTTTCCACATTTACGACACTCTTTCCCAGTTCTCTTGTAAACATTTGTTTGTAAACCAAAATTCCCATTCTCACCTTCTAAGTCTCTAAAATCACTAAATGTTGTTCCCCCAGAGCCAATACTTTTTTTTAATACATCAACGATTGATTCTTTGAGCTTAATTAATTCGCTTTTCTTTATTGTGTTAGCTTTCCTAAAAGGTGAGATTCCAGCCGAATATAAACTTTCATCAGCATAAATATTTCCAATACCTGCAACTATTGTTTGATCTAATAATATTGCTTTAATAGATTTTGTTCTTTTGGAAACAACAGTCTTAAGGTATTTTGCATTGAAGTCTTTAGAGAATGGTTCTGGTCCTAATGTACCTAAGCCTTTGACTATTTTATTAGGTGATAAACCTTCTTTAATCCACCACATTTGACCAAAACTTCTTACATCTATATACCTAAGCTCATTATTATTTACATCGTAAACTCTTATTCTTGTATGTTTACAAGGCTGATTAGAGTCATTAATAAATTTGAAATATCCAGTCATTCTTAAATGAACAATAAGAAATCCGTTATTTTTTAAGGATTCTTTTTGAAAAGATTGAACATTCTCATTTTCAATTTTTTTTAGTGCTGCTATTAAATATTTTCCTCTTCTATCCCACTTGTATAAAAGTGAGTTTTGAAGCCCTTTTTTAAATTCTTCTTTATTTGAAGGAAAAGCAACTGTTGAGTCTCTACAGACTTCCACCTTTTTAATAATAAAGTTATTAAGTTTTTGCTCTAAACCTCTTCGAACAGTTTCTACTTCTGGTAACTCAGGCAATTATTTAAGCTTTTTCTAATTCACTTTCAGCAAAATTATTTGTATTGGCGCCACCATCAGTTCCGCTTATACCTGCGTAATTTACTTTATCGAATCTAACCACACAGTTATATTTAATACCTGATGTATCAACTGAAGCAACTTTCCCTATTTCATTATACCAATATGATTCTGGTCTTTTTACTCTTACGAGATCTCCTCTTGAAATAGCCATTACTATTAACTTAACTTTCTAAAGAATAACTCATTATTAATGGTCTTAGAAAAATTATTCACACATATTAATTAAAAATCTAACAAAAATCATTTATTAAATCTTTTTCGAATTTTTCTTTTGCAGGCCTGCCTCCCTTCCATTTTCTTCCTGGAATTCTTACATCTAATTCATTTGTATCGCAATTTATTGACAGAATAAGTTTTTTATTTTCTTGATTTAGTACATTTAAAAGTTTCTTATTTTTATATTTTTCATGAGATTTACTTTGTATAGTTAATGGACCATAAGTTTGTTTTTCCAAATCAAGTAATTCATTATTTTTCTCATTTTTAATTATTAGATTATTTTCTGAATTGATTGGTTTGTTTTTGCCTAAGAAAAGCTTTTGCCCAACTTTTATAGAATCTGGATCTTTGAGATTATTAATTCCTATCAAATATCCTAAATTTAAACTATATTTGTTTGATATCTCAGTTAGATTTTCCCCTATTTGAACAATATGATAATTTTTTATTAAAACTGATTGCCTCGAAATATTTTCAGTGGAATCGGAAATAACGAGATTTTGGCCAACATATATATAATTTTCATCTTTTAATCTGTTTAATTTAATAATTAAATCTTTATTTATTGAATAAAATTTTGAAATACTTGAAATTGTATCTCCAATTTTTACAATATGAATTTTTCTTGTCTTAGTTTTCTTTTCATTAATTGATTCTTTTTTAGTAATATTTTCAATTTTATTATCTTGCGAATCAATCTTTTCTTCGGATTTAATCAATGAGTGATGGAAAAAATTAATAAGGATTGCAATTACAAAAAATAATAATTTCATTAACTTCATTTTTTATTTAAAGATAAGCTCCTCATTAAAAAACGCTAGGGGTTTTGAAAATAATTTAAGTAATTTAAATCTTAAAAATAAACTTTAAAAATTTCTTTATTCTTTTGTAGGGAGGATACCGCAGATTTAAATCAAATAAAAAACCTTTGAAAGTAATAGATTTTTGATTTGAAAAGTTTCGAAAACCTTCTTCGCCATGAAATTTCCCAATGCCACTCTGCCCAACACCTCCAAAAGGTAAATTTGGAATAAGGACTGGTAACATGACATCATTGATACAAATAGTTCCTGAGCTGGTCACTCTTGAAATTTGATTATGGATTTTTTTATTTCCTCCAAATAAGTATATTGCTAATGGTTTTGAAGTTTGATTAATCTGTTTTAAAGCAGATTCCTTATCATTGATTCCAACTACTGGAAGAAGTGCGCTGAAAAGTTCTTTTTGCAAAATATCTGTTTCATCTAAATTTGTTTTCAAAACGGTAGGAGATATTTTTAACTTTTTCTTACTAAAAGCCCCCCCGTATAAAATTCTTTTTTCTTTTTTAAATTTTTTGAGGATTTTTATAGTCGATGAAAATTGTTTTTTTTCTAATTTAGATAAGTTTTCGGAAATAATTGGATCTTCTCCATAAAAACTTACTATGCATTGCTTTAATTTTTCTATGAAATTTTTTTCAATTTCTTTATCTATAAATATATGATTTGGAGCCATGCAGGATTGACCAGAATTAAAAAATTTGCCCCAAACAATTCTTTTCGCGGCAATTTCTAAATTTGCATTCTTGAAAATAATTACAGGATTTGTTCCGCTTAATTCAAGTGTTAATGGAGTTAAATTTTTTGAAGCTAATTTCATAATAGATTTTCCAGTTTCAGTACTACCTGTAAAAAATATATGGTCAAAATTTTGTTCAATTAACTTTATAGATTGTTTATAGTTACCTTCTACTGTCACTAGGACATCTTTATGGAAATATTTGGAAGTTAGCTTTTTAATAAGTTTTGAGGTTGTAGGACATTTCTCTGAAGGTTTTATAACTGCTGTATTTCCTGCTGAAAAAATATTTACCAATGGCTTAAAAACGTATAGTAATGGATAATTATATGGGCCAAGAATCAAGACACATCCAAGAGGTTCGTAAACAACTTTGGAGGATGATGGAAATAGATAAAAGGGTGTATCAATATTTTTTGGACGCATCCAAGCATTAAGTTTCTTTTTTATGAGTGAAATTTCTTCTTTCACTAAAAGGATTTCTGAAAGTCCTTCAATTTCAGATTTTCCTAGATCAACAAAAAGTGCTTCAATTATCTCTTTTTTATTTTCATCCAAAAGTTTAGAAACTTTATTTATATGTTTGATCCTCCATGTTTGATCTTCCGTTTTACCAGTGAGAACTGTTTTTTTTAATTTATAGATGTCTTCTAAATGAAATTCATCAGAAATTTTCATTATGTTTCTATTAATAGTATTAAATATATCAGAGGATTAAATTTTAATATCTACAGTTTTTAGCCAGTTAAATAAAAGTGAATGATTTATGAGAAATAATCAAATTAACTAATATTGCTTTTAAAAATTCAAATTTTTCTTGGTTAATATATTTCTATGAGGGAAAAATTTTCAATTAGATTGATATCTATAGATGAAATACCAGATGTTACAAACTGGGCAAGGTTAGAAGGATTTTCTCCTGGAATTGATGATGTATCAATTTATAGAAATACAGATAAACAAGGAGTATGGGTCGCCTGTCTGGACAATAATCCTATAGGTTCTATTGCGTGCATTAAATATAATTCTTCGTATGGTTTTATAGGTTTATTTATCGTTAAAAAAGAATTCCGAAATAATGGATATGGAGTGAGATTATGGAAACATGCACTCGATTATTTAAAAAATGTTGATTGTGTTGGTTTAGAGGCTGCTCCTGATAGATTGAATGATTACAAAAAGTGGGGTTTCAGAAAATCTTCCATTACAAACCGATGGAAATTAAATGGTTCTCAAGATTTGCCATTGAGAAATTTCTATAAAGATCAATTTCATTCTTTTAAAGTTGTTCCTGGTAATAAAATTTCCACTGATTCAGTCTTAATTTATGATGATCAAAGAGAACCTAGTCCTAGACCACATTTTCTTAATGACTGGTTGAAAAATTCTTATGGCAATGTTAGCGCGATTGTTGATAATAACGGGATGTGTCATGGATTTGGAAGGATAAGACCCTGTGTCTTGGAGGATAATGAGCAAGGCTGGAGAATTGGACCTCTTTTAGCGGATACGCCACCACTTGCTGAACTATTAATAAGGGAGTTAGTTGGTGATTTAGATTCCCAAATCTTATTAGATTGCTCTAATCTTAATCCTTATGCAAATTATCTTTTTTCAAGTTTAGGATTTGAGGAAATATCAAAAACTTATAGAATGTATAAAGGCATTCAACCTCCCTGCCCAATGAATCAAGTATACGGACTTGCCTGCTTGGAACTGGGATGATTTTCTCTAAAATATGAATTTTACCTTTTGTTTTTGTAATATTGTCAGAAGAATGTTTGATTAGCCATAAGCTTAATTTCCAGAAGGTTTCAAAATTTTTTCTACAATATCTGCGTTGATTATTGTGATCTCTCCATTATCAATATTGGCTACCTGAAACAATGTCCATGAATTTGGATTTCTAGCTCCTCCAATACAGTCGATAATTTGACCGACCCAATAATTTTTATTCTTTTCCTTAGTATCTTCGCAAGTTTCTTCATTTTTAATTACGACATAATCACCAGGTCTAACTAAAAGAAACTCAGGAGTTACCGAGCTCACAAGGAATAATTAATAGTATATGTGTACTATAATAAATTATAAGTTTTATTGCCAAACTTTGAATTATTTCGCAAACTAGAGATAATTCAAAAATAAAATGGAATCAACTGAAATTGCTATATTTTCAACAATATTGGGATTAATTTTAGCTTTAACTGATGCTTATATAGAAAGAAATATTCCCGGATAAGATTTCGAATTCATTTTCAAATTAGATAAGATTTAAGCTGATCTAATATGTCAGCACGATAAGAAACTAATTTTGTGAAAACTAAGTAAATAAGACCTCCCATAGCGAGTCTCCCATTAATTTTCTCTAACTGCTTTAGTTTTCTCAACAAATTTCTTTGGTGGTTAAATAGAATTTAACGGTTAAAGAAAATAAAAAAGTATTGGTTAATTCAAAATTAAAAAAAAGATGCCAATTTAAAGAAATATTATTTCAAACATCAATAAAAATTAGAGCCAAGCTTCTTTCATCTCAAGATAAAGTCTCTCGCTCTCAGCAGAAGTGATTTTGTTGTCTGAATAGGATTGCTGCTGCTGCTGTTGCTGTTGCTGAGTTGAATTTGTATTAGGGTTTTCGACTTCGCTCATGAGGAACTAAATATTTGTGTTTATTCTCTCATATTTACAGCTTTTTTTGTCAACTTAAATTCTTAAATTTTATTTAAATTTTTTAAGTTTTTAATTTCCCTGTTTTTGGTTAATGTTACTTTGCCACAGTAGTTTTGGTATATAAGAATTTAACTTCCCAATACACAATTCCTAGGAAGATAGCACTTGCAATAATAATCTCCGAAATAGCTAGCATTTTATTTATTAATTCTTATTGAATTTTGGTATCAATTTACACAAAATGCAATAGGTACTAATTACATCTTAGATTTAAAAAAAACCTTACTTACTTAAACTAACGGGTCAAAGTAATATAAAATTTTAAGTTAGATACATATTTTTTTCCGTGGGAAATTTCATAAATTCATCAATTCTTATACCTTTAATACCTCTAGTTACTGCTTTATTTATTCTTATCTTATTAGTAAGTTTTAATAGGACACTCAACAGGTTAACAAAACCAGTTACTGCGATAGTTGCTTTATCTTTATTGAGCTCTGCTTTTATAAGTATATTTGACTATTACAGGAAAGTAGAAGAAGAATTAGTTTTATCGAAATTTCTTAAATTTTTTAAAGAAAAAAATTTAGTTTTGCATCTTAATTTAGTTAATGAAAAAATTATAATTTTTTTCTCATTAGTAATGATATTGGTAATTGGATTGACTTTCTATAAACTACCAAGAAAAAAAGGTTATGTCTTATTGATGATTAGCCTAGGATTAATATCTTCCTCGGTGATGACCTCGATATTGCTATTTGATTTTTCATCACTAATCTAAACTGAAGTCATCATTGACAAAGCTTCGTTAAGTTCTTGAACATGATTTAATTCGTCTTGAGCAATTTCTTTTATTTTTTGGTCATTTGGATTGTCTTTTAAATATTTGGAATATGTTTTAAATGCGTGTTCTTCTATTTTTATGTTTACATCATAAGCATTCGTTGGAGAGAGACAATAATAAAAAACCATGATCCAGTAATAGATAAGTACAAGGTGTCTCGCAAAAAATCTATCAATCCAAAACTTATCTCCTCCTCGCTTCTCCATTTCTTTAAGATGTTCAGTTTCGTTAATAGCTTGATAAAAATGTTCTTTCATCAAAAACATTGTCTTGTCATTTTTAATTCCTAGGGATTCTTTAAAGTGAAGAACTGAAAGAAATGCAAAATAGGGTGACCTTGCTATAACTTCTAAGACCCAGAATCTTTGTAAATTTCTACCAGAGTAAATTAAGTCTAATAAGTTGACAGTAATGTTCAAAATCAAGGAATTTAACTTCTTCATGAGCCCCCCTTTTTTTTTAAGTATAATTGCTTAGTCGCTTAAGGTCTATATGGTATTGCAGTAATTAATTAAAAATTAAGATTTAAAATTTGATGCACTTTAATAATGCTATTGAAAAATTTTTTTTTCATGTATTAATTGGATAGATTAAAGTTCTATATGACAAAAACTGAAAAGATTGCAAATGCGAAAAAGAGAATTGATGAATTAGAAAGACTCATAAGATATTGGGATGATTCAGAACAGAGCGACGCAAAAATAGTTAATTTTTCAATGAAAATCGAAAATAAAGTTGCTTAGAATTTTGATGATTCAGATTGTTTAACTTTTTAGGGATCTTAGTGATCTAATGTCTTTGAATATTCATATTATTATTTTTTTGAAATAGAGCAAATAAACCTATTCTCAAAAACACTAGACAAGAAATAATCTATAAGAAAAATCTAAATGAAAATCTTTTCAGAAAAATATTTAGTACCTATTAAATTATTACCATGGCTTTTTTGGGTATTTATCTCTTTAGCGAGTATATATTTGTACGGAATGGCTTGGGTAGTTTGAAAATAATGCTCTTAACTTCTTCTTAACCAATCAGGAGCGCCTCCAAACCAGTCAGATATATCATCCTCATTTGGTTTGAAATGATTTTCTGTGTCAAGTCCGTCTACCCCTAGAGATTGCAATAGGCTGTCAATTCCATCGTCATTTTTTACACCATTTCTTCTAAAGCTGTTAGCTTTCTTTAGCCAAAGAGAAATCGTGGAATTGTGTTGTGCAAATTTCTCAACGTATATTCTCTCTTCTAATGAAATTGATTGATCTTGTGCAATTCTTTGGATTATTTTGTATATCTTTATTCTTTTCTGATTACTCAAAAGCATTGTTAAATCGAATAACTATTATTTTTATAGGAACAATGATTAGAAATATCTTGTCAATGTTAATTTCAACAAATTCTCTATTTTAAAAGGTTTTTAATAAGAAAAGTTTTAAAACACTGAAAAAAGGGATTAATAAGTAGTGAATTATACGTTGATTCATTTATGAAACTTATAAATTCCCAAAACTTATATTAAAAAAGTCAATCTATCCTCAAAGACACTCAAAAAATAAGAGAGTGAAACTTCATTGTTGCAATATAGTAAAAATGTACTATTATTAGTACAGATTTACTATCAAGATATGAAAGTTATTGCATCTTCTCCTTATGCCCCTTTTAATTCAAAAGAATGGAATTCTATAGTAAGCAAAAGTGAAAAGTTTGAAAATACACCAATAAAAATTCAAAAAAAATTTTATAGAACTTTTACTCTGAAAAAGTTTGAAAAAGATGAAATTTTGAAAAAGAAGAACAAATTTCATCAACAAATGCAACTTGTATTTGCATAGAAAAATTTCAACTAACAATCTTTTTATTGAATATTATTTTAAGGGATCCAATTTTTTGTTAGATTAGTAGAAAGATAAGAAGGTTTTAATTTGGCTGTAGATCGAGAACTTTTAAAAGAAGTTACCCAAGAACTTTGGAATACTGTAAAAAAATTAAGACCAGAAATCGACCGGCAAACTCGACTTCAATTAGTTTTAAAGGCCCTATTAACTATTGGAGATTTACCAGATCAAATGCAGGCTGCAATGGTAGTAGGTGTTTGCGCTGAAATGGATAAGAGTGATATTGATAATGTTGAAACAAATTCACAAACAAAAGGTTCAAGCGAAATTGATACCTCTACAGGAAGAAAAGTAGTTAGAAGAAGCTCAGCTAAATAAACTTCAAAATTATTATCCTTTAATTCTCTTTGATTCCTTTTTATTAAGTCTACTAAATAGATAATAAGAAATTACAAGTAAGAGAGGAACAAATATTGAATGTAAAGTCATCATTAATTCTGTTTGCCCCATTCCTATAAGATTTGACTCGCTTGGAAGTTGTTCTGACCAAGTGCCAACTAAATGCCAAGCTTGAGGAATTGATAAGAAAAACATATAAGATCTATAAGTAAAGTTTATGTTCAGATAAAGATTATCATTGTTGAACGTTTTTGCTTTCTTTATTCTTATTTCTTAACTAAGTATTTCCAGAGTTATAAAAAGAACTTGATTTATAAATCTATTTTTTTTAGAAGAGTTTTAAATTTTTTTTTACCAATAATTTTTTCAGCTGCGTAAGCACCGCTTGCTGAAACGGCGGGAATCCCAATACCTGGAAATGTGCTTGCACCGCAAGTAAATAAATTTTTCACTGGAGTTTTGCAGCCTGGGAAAAGACCTTTTGCTGCAGATAATGCTGGGCCATAACTACCGCAATGTGTATTAGTGTATTTTTTATGCGTAATTGGGGTCCCAAACATTTTTAAATCTATCCTTTCATCAATGTCAGGAATGAATTTTCGCACTGCATTAAGAAATATTGAACATCTTTCTTCTTTCAAATTTCTATATGTTAATTCCTTTGAATTAAGGTTTTCCCAAATTTCCCATGGTTCATTTGCGGGAGTATATCCATGGAGAACATGTTTCCCTTCAGGGGCCATATTTTTATCTAATACCGATGGAATTGAAAACACAGCTATATTTCTTTCTGAGGTTATACCTTTTTCCCAGTCATCAACATGTATTGCATGAATTGGCAAATCTTTAAGGCCATCAGCATCAAAACCTAGATGTATATGAAGGAAAGAATCGCATTTATTGGGGTTCAAAACTTTTTTATTCCATTTTTTTGAAATTTCATTTGGAATTAACTTTTTTAAATTCCAAACATCAGTATTCGTGACAACAGATTCACAACTATAACTTGAGCCATTACTAAGAGTTATACCTGTCGCTAAATTTTTATTGAAGTTTATTTTCTTTACTCTTGAAGAGAGAATTAAGTCTCCTCCATTTTTTTTTAATCCATTGATTAAGGCTTTTACGATAGATTCACTTCCTCCTTTAGGGTATTCAAGGTATGAATTTGGTTCAAACCATTCGTTAAATAAAGTTGCCATCGCAGCTGTATTTGTATCATGCATTGACATACCACTTATCAAAAAGCTCAATAAATCAACCCAATTTTTGAGAAAAGGATCCTCTAAATGATTATTTACTAAATTCCCAAAGCCCTTATTAATTTTTGGTATTTGCTTGATATTAGGTAAAAATTTTGAAGTTAAATGTATTAGATCTAAGAAATTTATTGATTCAGGCGAAAATGAGAGTAAAGGTATTTCATTTATTATTTTGCTAAGAGGTTTTATTCCAGAAATAAATGATTCCCATTCTTTAACAGATTTCTCACCTCTTAAAGTTTTTATTGTTTGTTTAAAGGGTTCTTCTCCCACATCAAGATTAAAATTACCCTCTGGAACAATAACTTGCCAACCTTTATAGTGAAAAAGTTCAACTTCTTCATCAAGTAATTTAAGAATTTGCCCTAAGGGGTTAGTTGTCGGCCATTTACCTATTCCACTCCACAATGAAGGGCCTGACTCGAAAGTGTAACCTTTTCTTTTAAAACTGTGAGCGACTCCTCCTGGCTGGGAATGTGCTTCGCATATAAGTACTTTTTTGCCTGATAAAGCTAGAATTGATCCACAACATAATCCCCCAATTCCACTACCAACTATTACAACATCATATTTATACATTAAAAAAAGACTTTACTCTTCTGGTAAAACTAACTTATTTAGACGAATGTATTAGTTGAAGTTGTAATACTTAGTACAACAGCAAGAAAAAAAATGTAAGGGACTGCTTTTAGAGGTATATATCCCTGACTTTTAGAAATGAAATCCATTGATTTAGTTACTTTATGTAAATATATTAACGAGATCTTGTTCCTTATGTGTGCCAAAAATTATTTTTTTTAGAAATATATTGAAACAAAGAAATTTTTTTGGAGGGATTTTTTAACTAAGAACATTTTTTATGAAGTTATCTTAGTATTTTATTCATTGATTAAAATCTATTATGAAGCACTTTCCTGAAATCAATGAGTTAAAAATATTAGAAAAAAATTCTCAAAAAAATGGTAGTGGAATATTATATGAGGAATTATTAGGAATATGGAAGTTCAAGTATGTATGGGGAAAAGAGTCAGATGAAATCAAAAATATATCTAGTTCGATTCTCCAAGTATTGTCGGCAAGACTCGAATTAAAAACTACAAATAAAGAGGATCAAATAAATTATGAAATAAAAAATTCAATTAATTTCGGATTATTAAACATTACCTTTACAGGCAGCGCAGAATTAAAAGGCCTCAGACCTTTATTGGCTTTTTATTTTGAAGAATTGAAAATTAGTATTAGTAGTTTTCCAATATTTAATAAAGAATTAAAAAAACCTGAAGATAAAAAAATGCCTTTTTTCTCACTTGTAGGAATTAGCACTAAAGATGATTGGTTATGTGCTCGAGGCAGGGGAGGAGGGCTTGCAATATGGGTTAAGTCTTAAATTAGTGGTATTCTCCTGGATGATCTACCTTTCGTACGGTAACTTTATCAACTTTTTGTCCATTAAATCTTAAGAGATCATCTCCTGAAAAGTCATAACCTAAGCGTTGACCTATTTGGGCTACATCATCCGCTGTAGATGATGTAGTAACCTGCTTCTTTAAGTCTTCATCAGATTGCATCTTAATTAAAAATTTTCTTATTTCAGAAAAACTCATTGCTAGAATTTGATTGGTTGATGTTAAAAATTTATAAAAATCTTTTTCTTAGTCAGAACAAGATAAATAGATAATTATTATACTATTTTTATGACTTACTTATTCCTCTATATAGTTGGCATAATTTTAATATGGTGGATATATCGTGTTGGTTGGCTTGAGGCACTCAAAACAGTAGTTAAAGTTATAGTTCCCTCAGCGCTTATTATTTTATTTAACATTAAAGCTGGAAGATTACTTTTTAAAAGTCCCGTAATTGGTCTATTAAGCGCTTTGCCTACTTCTATTTTTATTTTTAGAGGTTCATTGCCTTTAGTTAGTTATATAAATAACTTGATTGAAAAAAAAATAGATAAGTATGATGATTCCGAAGTTATAGATACTGATTCTGTGCCTTTAGATGATTAATTTAATTTAATCAAATCCAAGAAATAATTCTTTGTGCACAACAAGAACATCAAATAAAGTTGTTCCATGAATAGGACTTAATGGGATTTTGTCTATATTTAATGCTTCTGCGCAAATTAAATGAGCATCCCATTTTGTGTCATGATCACTTATTTCAATTGACCACTCAATTACTTTTTTGAAATGATCTGGCATCTCTGAACCAATTTTTCTGCAAATTTGACATAAAATCGACAAAAGAGGAGGCTTTGATGGTCTTTTTAAATCTTTAATAAGACTAGGCTGTGTAAAAACGCTTGTAAAGCGGATGTAGTCTATTAATTCATATTCTTCTTTAGTAAGATTTGCTTTATCTAATGCTCTTTCAAATTCGTCTATGGGGGTTATGGGTCTATCCAAGATATTAGTTGTTGCTATTTTCTTTATTTGAAAAATTCTTGTTTTCTGAATCTATTTTTTCTTGATTAATTTGATTTGTTTTATTACTTTCAATAGATTTAGGAGATTCCTCTTTATCTTCTTCGTTCATAACTTGATCGATTTCATTTTGAAATTCGTTTGACGCTTTTTTAAGACTTTTCAAAGTTTTGCCAAGCTGTTTTCCTAATTCTGGAAGCTTTTTTGGACCAAAAATTAAAAGAGCTAAGATCAGTATTACAGTGACTTCAGGTAAACCTACACCAAAAATATTCATAGCTGATAACTATTTAACCTATTAGGTAATCTATTATTAAATATAGTCAAAACATCTAAAAATTTCATTCTTATAAAAGCTTTATTAATATTAAAAAATTTTGAAAAATATTATTGTTATTAATACCCCTTTAAAGAAAACTAACCAAAGTAATTGATAATCGCTCAATTTGAATTTTTTTTGATACCAATTTATAAGTGTTTTGTGTTTATCTATTAATCTTTTCATCTTCACTGAGATTATTTTTTACTATCACCTATTTTATCTTAATTTCTTTTATTATTATTAGAGATATTCTAAATACATCTCAAATTAGATATTCTTTTAAAATCTAATCTTTTTCTTAATTAATTTTGTCCCTAAATTTTTGAAATATTTTGCTAAATATCTAATTCCTTAAAAAATGAAGTATTTATTTGTTGTTTTTTACTTAAGTTTTCTAATTTATCCAGCTGAAGCAGTTACCACAAAAATGTTTAAAGTATTGGATACATGTGCAAGATACAGACTTGGTGAGATTGATACTGATGAGGCTATAGAAAAATTAAAATTAATGAATTCTTCTACCATGAAGCCAAAGGATTTAATAAGAAAATATTGCTCAGTATTTACACCAAATGAAAAAATTGAATTTTAATATTAGTGATAAATGTTTAATTATTCTTTTTTTGAATAATCTTTAGTTTTGTTTCTTATTTCCTTAACTTTTTTAAGATTAGTAATTTTTAAATTAAAAATAACTCCTAAAAAAAGAATAAGAAATAAAAAAATATAAATTATTAATTCCATAATATTGAATTAATAATCTTACCCTAATTGATTTTAATAATTTTTTAGTATCTTTTAGCACAAAAAAATTGACTTTTATACTAGCTATTTTTTTTTTTAGCTCACGCAAAAAACAAGTAAACCTTTAATATGGAATTTTATAATATCTATTGTGAAGATCGGAGATAAAATTCCAGAATTTTCTTTACTGGATCAAAATGGTATAAAAAGATCAAATAAGGGATTAAAAGATCCTCTAGTTTTATTTTTTTATCCAAAAGATGATACGCCAGGTTGCACCATAGAAGTTTGCGGATTTAGAGATAAATATGACTTATTTAAAGTATTAGGTGCGCAAGTTTGGGGAGTAAGTAATGGAAGTACTTCAAGTCATTTGGCATTTGCCAATAAAAATAAGTTACAGTATCCACTACTTTGCGATACGAATGATTCTCTTAGGAAAAATTTTAAAGTTCCTAAAGTTTTAGGTTTTATGGATGGCAGAGTTACTTATGTTATAGATCGAAAGGGAACCATTAGGCACATATTTAGAGATTTATTGAATGGTCCTGAACACATTAAAGAGGCTATTAGAGTACTTAAGGAAATTCAAAATCAATAAATTATTATTCAAAGAATCATAGATTTATAAGTTTTTGCTTTATTGTATACTTATATTTTGTTTAATATATGAAAAAGATGGGAATGCAGGCTGTTGATCTTGCTATTCAAAATGGAGTGGATCTAGACGGTACTCCAATCCCTCCAAAAATGCTAGATCTATATAACAGAATTATGGATGAGGAGAATAAAAGACAAAGGAGTGGGGTAAAAAAATCAATGAGAAATAGATGCGTCAAAACAGGTTCTAAGCATTTTGATAAAGAGACATTGAATCAATTATTAATTGATTCAGGATGGGAAGGTCTAAAAGAAAAGGAAATTTTATTCTTTTATACCTAGAAAAGCTGAAGAATTTTTAAAATTGATTTTTAAAAGTATTAATAATAATTTTTACTTTAACTATGAAATTGAGAATTAATTGAATATTATATTTGATCTAATTTTTTAAATTATTTAAACCATCCTTTTTTGTCAGAGGACATTATTTTTTCTTTTTCAGCTTTTGTTTTATTACTTGCTTTTTTGAAAGCCAAGTAGGCTTCTATAACAGTAACTATTGATATGAAAAAAAGACCAGAAATTCCAATTATTTGTTCACGTTGAGAGGGTTCTGAATCTCCTTGTAAGAAAAAACCTAAAGCAAACCATGCAGTACTAGCAGTTATGGTAAAAAAGTAGGGTTTCCATCTTCTTTGATATAAGTAACCCGATCCTAAACCGGGAAGAAAATTTAAAAAAGATGCTACCCACCCTTTTGAAGATGCAAGTATTTCGTCTCTCGAGGGATAAGACATTTATGTTAGGTATTTATTAAATGTGAATTTATATAAGCAAAAGATATTGCTGCACAAATTACCCAGCTGAAGGGTAAGAACATTCTTATTTTTTCTTTATTATTATTCATTTTTCAATTATGGAAAATATTTTTAAAATCTGTGGATTTAATGGATACCTTAAAATTAAAAGAATTAAAAAAGACGGTTAAAAACCGTCTTTGGAAAAAGTAATTTCTCTAAAAATAAATTATTTATCTTTTGAGGCTGAGAGTACTTTAAGTTCTTTTTTTACTTCTTTTTCTCTCTCTTCAAGATGTTTTAGTTGAGCTTTAAAAGCATCTTCAAGTCTTACTTTTTGTTTTGTAATTTCATCAAGCTCTTCTTGATGTTGGTTTTTCTTTAACTCCCTCATTTCACTATCGGAAATAACATATACTGGGCGATATGAAGGTGTTTCAAAAAGAAGATCAAACATTGAATACATAAGTGACCTTTGAATTAGTACAAATTCAATATCTGATAATTCTTTGAAATATGAAAGGATAAATACCGAAGATTTTGATACGGTAAATACACCGAATTTCGGTTTACATAACATAACCGCACAGTATTTACCGACCATATTTTAAGTTATGTTTTAAAGTATTAGAGAGAAAATCCTAAAAATCTAAATTAACAAGGAATAAAAATGGTTTTAAAAATTACTAAAACTTTAGTAATACCAGTCAACGAAATTAAGTGGCGTTTTTCCAGATCCTCAGGTCCTGGAGGGCAGAATGTAAATAAAATTGAAAGCAGAGTAGAGATTATTTTTGATTTAGAAGATTCCAAAGTATTAAATGATTATCAGAAAGAAATTCTTAAGAGAAACTTGAAAAACAAATTAGTGAATAATAGCTTACGTTTAACGGTTCAAGAACATAGAACTCAATTATTAAATAGGCAGCTAGCTTTAATGAAATTTAGTTCAATCCTAAAAAATGCTTTAAATAAACCATTTAAATTAAGAAAATCTACACAACCCACTAAAGCATCACAAAAGAAAAGAGTTGAGGTTAAGAAAAAACGTGGCGAATTGAAAAAAAGTAGACAAAAAGAAAAAACATATCAAATATGAAAAAACTAAATAAATATTTTCCTCGCACATTGCAATCAAACATGTGATAAATTAAATTTTATTTTGGTTTATTGAATTCAAAAAAGGATTTTTGGTTAATTGACTCCAATTTTGTAGGGGTGATGCGTTTCTACAAAGCTGAAGATCATTCTGATAAATCTATTGATTATATGTTTATTGAAGAAGGAATTATTATGGGAATTCATGGAGAAAATCCTCCATTAATGAAAACTAGAAAAAAAATTGTTATAGAAGAAGCAAGATTATTGTGGCAAAAATTGTTGAATGAAGGTTGGCAAAAAACTAATAAAAAATGGTGAGGAAATTCTACTAAAACTTTTTTAATTTCAGAAAATAAATGAACCTTTAGGGTATAGTCTGGAAATTTTCTCATTTTGTAAATATTTCTTTTTTTTGATGTCTTTTTCATATCTTCTCAACATCATTAGATAGTTTATAACTCCAAAAATTACTAAAAAGACAATAAATCTTATTCCTGCCTCAAAGTCCATATGAGAATTAAGCTTTATTTTAATCTGACAATTACTAATCAAAAATCAATCGGTATTTATATCTAATTAAGACGTCTAAAGAAATATTTTTTTGATTTTACTGAATAAAAAATACATAACAAAAGTAATATTAAAATTGCACTAAAGCTTCCAATTGGGTTTGGAATATTTTGTGTAAAAGGACCTGCTAAAAAAGTAGGTGTATTTTCTTTGAATTCTATTAATCCGTTATTTATAAAAAACCAAATACCCACAAGTCCTCCATGAATTCCTATGCAATTCCATAGAGAACCATTATCTCTAATTTTTACTAATGATAGAAATATCCCAAGTAAAATTAATCCTAAACGTAATCCTATTACGTTCCAAAATATCTCATTTGATAAATTATGAACAAAGCTAAAAACTATAGCTTGTAAAGCTATTGATATTTTTGTACCATAGTCAAATTTTAGTTCTTCTAGTAACCAGCCTCTAAAAATTATTTCCTCTGCGAATCCAACACCAAATCCCAGTATAATAGAATTGAATAATATTATTGGTGAGAATTCACCTATCCAAGAAATATAATTTTTTTGCAATAGTGGTAACAGAATTAGAATTATTAAAACTAAGGAAAATAAGATGCCTTTAGAAAAATTGACAAAGTTTTTTAAAAATTTGTCTTTAGTTATCCCAAGAAGTACCCAAGCACTTGATTTATTTCTTTTGATATAAAACCAATGCGGGAGTAAAAAGATAAAAAGAAAGAAAGTAATAATAGTTCCAATTAAGGATAAATTTTCTTCTTCAAAATTAAACAATAAAAGTGGCTGAGATAAAGCCCAGCCAATTCCATAAAGAATTGGAATAAAAAATATAGTGGATAAAAATCTTGGTCTTAAAAGAAAAAAACTTTTTATTAATATCATTAAATTTTTCATTTTAGTTTGAATATCAATTAACCCCAGCCTTTGCCTTTTATTATTTTAACTAATTGTTCAAAAAGTTTTAGCTTTTTCTTTTTACTATAGTTTATGTTTTTTGAAAGATTTGATAAATCTTTATAAAATTGCCGAGTTATTTTATCTTCTTTATCACTAGGCCATAGTAAGTCTGAACCTTCTTCATATTCTTCTTTATATCTTTCTTTATTCAAATTTTTTTATATCGTAATAATTTAAATTTTACTTATTGCAAATGCTTAAAAGTGATGTTTATTAAATTTGTGTATTTATTTAAAATTTATGCTGATTAATCTTTCAACTTTAATTTTTACATTATTATCTCCATTGCTTATTTTTGCAGTAATAGTATCAGTTTACTTATTTCATTAGGAAGTATTTAACAAATAAACTTTATTAATTTAAGGGTGTATTATGCCTAATTTTTCTAATGCAAATGATAAAATTGCAATTACGGCCATTACTGTTAAGATCTTGTTCTTTTTGATGAAATCCATAATGAATATTAATAATCTAGTTATTAAATCCTTATATAAAAGAAGAAATAATTAAAATTATTATAACAATTAGAATGGAACCAATATATGTAGGAGATTTACTTCCCTCAATAGCTTCTTATAAAAAGATAATTGAAAAATATGATAAAGGTATAAAAGAAGGGGAATTTTATGAAGAATCTATAGGCGGAGATTTTAATTACCCTGATTGGTAAATATGCTTACTACAAAAATAACTTTTGCCTTAGCAGATTGGATAAGAGAGTGGCGTAAGTGCCGGGATAAGAATCCTTCTATTGATGAGTGTGTAAGATTTTTCCAGTGGAAATTGGAAGATTATAAACTTTCTGATAGTGATAAAAGAATAATCGAATCTATTTTGCTCTATGAATCTGAATAACAAAGGGATTATAGACTTTATTTTTTATATTTATCTATAAAAAACAAAGGATCATTAAAATCCTCTTACAAATTTAGAAAAAAGTAAATCAGCATATTTACGGATTTACTGAAAATATAAAAAGGAGTAATTTATAAATATTGAGTTCGGAGGCAATCTAAATGATTGATAGTCCGCCTGAAATTTAGCAAATTCCAAAATATAGGAAGCGTATTCCTGAGAATGGGATTATTCGAAAATTAAAGTTCAATCAATTAGTCTGATAAGACTTCGCTTTATAATTACTAGCGACAATAGGGACTGAAATTATCGAGAGAAATCCCCGAATTCACGTATTCTAGGTTTATGAGTAAATAGACTTTAAAATATGTAATTTTATATCCTGTTAGAAGGAAATCAAATATCAAAAAGGACTGTACCACCAGTCCTTTTTTTTTAACAAACTACTTCTAAACAAGACTTCTTTTTGGATAATATGTATTTATTAAGTGTTTAAAAATATTTCACAATGAAAGATCAAGTCTTGTTTCCTAAAATTGAAGTTCGTGAAAAGGGTTTTTTACAAGTAAGTGATATTCATACGATTTATTGGGAGAGATCAGGCAATCCAAATGGTAAAAAAATACTAGTTATTCATGGAGGCCCAGGAGGAGGAAGTCAACCAAGATATAGAAGATACTTTGATCCAGATAAATTCGATATTATTCAATTTGACCAAAGAGGTTGCGGTTCTTCAACTCCTTTCTCAGAATTAAAAGAAAATTCGACTAATCATTTAGTTGATGATATTGAGAAATTAAGGATTTTATTAAAAATAGATAGTTGGCATTTGTTTGGTGGATCTTGGGGCTCAACACTTTCACTTATATATGCAATTAAAAATCCCTCAAGAGTTATAAGCTTAACTTTGCGAGGAATATTTTTATGTAGAAAGTTTGAATTATTGTGGTTCTATCAATATGGTGCAAGTGAGATATTCCCTGATGAATTTGAAGAATATATTTCTGTGATACCAAAAGAAGAAAGAAATGATTTGATAAGTTCTTTTTATAAATATCTAACATCATCAGATGCAAATCTTAGATCAAAAGCAGCAGCAGCTTGGACAAAATGGGAACTCTCAACTAGTCATTTAATAAATAAAAAATTCGATTTTGATAAGTCTCAAGTTAATTCTTTTTCAGATGCATTTGCAAGGATCGAATGTCATTATTTTATTAATAATATTTTCTTAGAAGATGATTTTATTTTGAAAAATATAAAAACAATAAAATCGATTCCAACAAAAATAATTCAAGGTAGGTATGACGTTGTTTGTCCAGTTAGGAGCGCTTGGGATCTAAATAAGAAATTAAAGAATTCTGAATTAATTATTGTTAATGATGCTGGTCATTCAATGAGTGAAGAGGGCATTACTAAAGAATTAATAAAAGCTGTAAAAGGAATTCAAAATCTCTAAAAGAGAGAATATTCCTTTAAAAATTAAAGGCCATTATCTTCAATATTTTGTGCAATACTTCTAAGAAGTTCGACGATATCAGAATCTTCGCATTGAGCATCTTCTTTGAGCAAAATGCACTCGTCTCTAATACTTACATTAGTACTCCACCATATACCTGAACTATTGGTATCGTCCCATTCAAATCTTTCAGACATAATTAATAAAATCTATAAAATACACTAAAGCTTGCATTAATTCATCGTGGATTTATATGTTAATTTTAAAATTTAAAAAACTTTCCTGGGCGCTAAAAGGAATCTGGAAATTTCTGACAATATAATTTATAAATCTAATTTCAGTTCGTATTGTGTTTCCTTTTCCTTAGAAACAGTTTTTTTATAATTTATATTTTTTCTAAGCCTTTTTCTAGAGCCATGCTTTAAATAAATTTTTTTTGAGATATCCCAATATCCATCCTTTTTAGTGATTTCCTGAATTTTCTTCTTTGCAGCTTTAGTGCTATTTTGGATGTCAATTATTGGTCTTATGTAATTAATTTGTTCATATTCTTCTTGATTAAATCTAGATAGTAGCCATGGCTCATGAATGAAATTAAGTGATATATCCTTTAATTCTGGTATCCATTTTTTTATAAATTTTCCTTGAGGATCATGATCTTTTCCCTGCTTAATAGGATTATAAATTCTATTGATATTTATAGATGTAGTTCCAGATTGCATTTGGCATTGGTTCCAATGTATTCCAGGCTCATAATCTACAAATTTATTTGCTAATTCAGAACCTGAATCTTGCCATGGTAACCACAAATTATAGCTAGCAAAAGACATTAACATCGCTCTCATCCTGAAGTTAATCCATCCATTGAAATTTAATGAACGCATACATGCATCTATAAAAGGAAAGCCCGTATTACCTGAACTCCATGAATAGAGTAATTCATTATTTTTTTCTCTAATATTTTTAAAAAAAGGATGGTATTCCCTAAACTCTAGTTCTGGTTCACTTTCGAGTTTCTGAATAAAATGACAATGCCAAGTTAATCTGCTTTTTAACATCCTAGAATTATTGTTTTTTGATATATTTGCCTTTTTAAAAATTTCTTTTAATGAAATGCATCCCCAACAAATATATGGGGATAGTCTTGTACAACTATCAAATGATTCTTCTGGGCTAGATATATCTTTTGAATAAGAATCTAATTTATTAATAAAGAAGTATTGCATTCTCTCTAAACCTTTCTTTCTTCCACCTTGCATTCTTCCTGGACAAGTTTCTTTTTTAAAGGAAAAAATTTCGTCTGAGGGTATTTCTCCAATATTAAAGTTAATAGAATTAATTCTTAATGGAGCTTTAAGTAAGTTTTTTTCGTAATTTTTTTGCCACTTTTTAGACCAATTATTCCTATCTAAGTTTCCTCTAAAAACTGAAAATTGTAGAAATTCCTTCCAAATAATATTTTTGCTTAAAGCCCATTCTTTTACTTTTTGATCTCTTTTATAAGTAAGCCAATCTCCGGTTTCTTGATGGCTATATATACCTTTGATTTTAAATTTTGAACTAATTTCATCAAATATATCAATAACATTCCCAGTCCTGATAATTAATGGTTGTCCAATCTCAGCAAGTGCATTTCTTAAATCTATTAAACTTTCTTTGCAAAATTGCCATTGTCTATCTGAATGAGTATTTTGGCTCCAAATATCTAACTCAATAATATAAATAGGTAAAATATCATTATCTTTTATAGCCTCACTGAGAGCTTCATTATCAAAAATTCTTAAATCTTTCTTAAACCATAAGATATTTATTTCTTTCATAATTTTTTCTTTTAATCCTAGAAAAATAAGATTAAGTTTGTAGGTAAAAAATATAAAAAATTTTAGAATAACTAATAATCAAAAAAAAATAATGAAAATAACAAAAAAACTTTGGGAGGATAATTATGAGATTGCTTTACTAAGTTTAAATACAAAATTTGTTCAAGGTTTAAAGAATGGAAGTCTCCCTAAAAATATATTTCAAGAATATTTAGCTCAAGATTATTTCTTTTTAGAGACTTTTGCTAAGGCTTATGGTCTTGCTGTTTCCAAATCTAAAGATAAGTACTCAATAAGGAAGTTAAGTGAACTGTTAATGGGAGTTTCAGAGGAGTTAATACTTCATGAAACGTATGCAAAAGAATGGGATATTGATTTGTCTAATAACTATATAAAAAAAGCCACTAAAAATTATACAGATTTTCTTGATGCTACTTCCAAAAGACTTAGCTCCGTTGAAATAATGTTTGCAATGACTCCATGTATGCGACTTTATTCTTGGATAGGAAAAAGTTTGTATGCGGAGGATTTTGACATTAAATATAAAGAATGGATAATTACTTATTCCGATGAGAGCTTTGAAAAGCTTGCAAATTCACTTGAAAATCTTATTGAGACTAATAAAGAAAAATATGATATTAATGAGGCAAAATATTTATACAGGAGAGCTATGGAATTGGAGTTAGATTTTTTTAATGCATATTCAGATTTCTAATTTAAATTTAAAATATTTTTATGATATTTATAAATCCTAGTTTGTTAAACCATGTATTCTAAAATTGCACTTTCAATAGGCGGTAGTGACTCTGGCGGTGGAGCAGGCATTCAGGCTGACTTGAGAACTTTTATGGCCCTTAAAGTACATGGATGTTCTGTTATTACATGTATTACTGCACAAAATAGCGTAGAGGTTGCATGCGTTGAATCGGTAGAGAAGAATACTTTATTAAGTCAGTTAGATACTTTATTTGCTGATTTTTCTATTGATGCTTTAAAAACTGGGATGTTATTAAATGAAAGTATAATTAATGATACTGCTTCAAAATTAAATAAATATCAAATAACCAAAATTATTGATCCAGTAATGGTTACCAGAACTGGTTCTAAATTACTGGAAGATTCTGCGATTAATGCTTATAAAAAACTCTTATTACCAATTTCGGATTTGGTAACTCCAAATATTTATGAAGCAAATCTACTTTCTGGTTTAGAAATAAGGAGTAAAGAAGATATCGAAAATTCCGCAAGAAATATTATTGGTCTTGGAGCTAAATCAGTACTTATAAAAGGTGGCGGTTTAGAAGATATGAAAGGCAAGGATTTTTTTCTTGACTCAAATGGTAGAAAAGAGTGGCTCTTTAATAATTTTATAAATACAAAAAATACCCACGGTAGCGGTTGTACTTTGAGTGCTGCTATTTGTGGTTACAAAGCTTTAGGTTTTGAGCTACTTGATTCCATACACAAAGCAAAATTATTTGTTGAGAAATCTTTAGAAAATTCTTACAAAATAGGATCTGGCCCAGGTCCATTGGGTCATCATTAATTATTTATAGAAGTGGAGTTAGAACCACCATTTTCTGTAGGGTTTTTTTAAAAATAAAATTTCTTCAGATTCCCATCCTCCCTCCAACCACTCAAGATGCTCAAGCAATAAAGACTCACTTTCCCTTTTGCTTAATTGCCCAATTCTATCAGCAATACCATCGAACCTTACTTTCATCAATTCCTCAATCTTGATGTTATTCATAGATTAAATAATAAATTTTTTCTACTGTTACTTGTATAGATTTTCTTGTCAACGATTTAATTTTATTTGTTTACTAGCAGTTATTAAATATGTATTAAATACAACTTTTTGAAATAGATAGTAATTAAGACTTATTCACATAAATTTAATCAAAGACTAATTTATATAAAAATACACTAACTATGAATAAAGAAGAAACAGCAAAGCAAAAAACTATTTTAAATGTAGGCTATTGTGAAACGACCTCTGAATGGCTCAATAGAATCATTACTGAACTAGCAGATGAAAATAAGAATTTTTTAGACTTATCAGTTATTTGTGCTTAAGTTTTGAAAACTTAAATTTATTTTGAGTTGTTTTAAATTGCTTATATTTTTAATGTGGATTCAAAAGATTTTTTTTCATTAATGGTTAATCAAATTTTGCTTTAGATTTATATAATCTTTTTATTGATTTATTACAAATGAAAGAAAGTTCTATCAAAGTAATTGGAATTAAAGATGAATCAAGAAAAGATGCACATTTATCATCTCTAGATAAGGCAGATGGATTAAAAGGTATCCTAAATAGTGATTTTGATGATTGGTCTAATTTTGATAGTTGGGAAAGTATTTCAGTTCAGCAATGGATTTTTTCTAGAGCTTTGGAGGTTTTCAGAGGTAAGAAAATTGATATTAAATGCGATTGTTGTGAACATAATGATTTAATCCCAAATGATTTTGAGAGTATTAAAAAAGAAAAATGTTTTGGTAAAAAAAGTGCTTACATGATTGAAAAAGTTGTAGATGAAATTGTATTAGCAAAGGCAAGAAGAGAAAGTGATGGAACATATTCTGCGTAAGATTCATCAATATCTATAAAGTAAAAAATCTTTTACTTACCAGTGAAAATTATCAGAGGAACCAATCGTTAAATTTCTAGTGGACATCTTATGGAACCTAAAGTGTACCGAATTACTGAACTCCTTTTCATCTGAGTAATTCACAAGATCTAGTGGGTCGACATTTTCATCGAACCATGCATCATATTCAATATGGTTAGGTTCAGCAAAATAACTCATAACCAATTAATAGCTAACAAAAAATTTATAAACGGTACATGCGATACCAAATAAAGATTCTTTTTTTGCGCGAATTCATATTGAAAAAAGGCTTAAAAATCTAAATTTAAAGATAATTTAAATGCTTTTTAAATAATGGTTTTTAAATTGAGATTACATTCATTATTTTTATTTATGGCTTACTATCACGTTCATGGACTTATTCCAGACGGAATTTCTCAGTCCGAAGGTTACAAGATGTTTGAGCAGTATATTGCCTCCGGTGCACCTATGGATAATTTTGATGGATTTGAATTGCTAAGTAGATTTCATGCGCCTGAAACAGGAGAGGTTTTTGTTACTTTCAAGGCCGATAATCACTTAGCAATATCTCAACATTTTGGGGTGTGGAGAGCGAAATTTGGCCTTGATTGGAATATCACTGCTGTTTTAAATGATGATGAGGTTATTCAAAGAAACAAACAAGTTGCTGATGCTGTTGCCGCAATGGGATAATTCAATTGATTGACAGTCGATCTAGAATAAGGAGCAACAAGCTCCTTTTTTTATGTCTCTTGAAACTACTGTTTTTACATTCAAAATTAGCGTCCCTTTTGAGGAATGGGCTGCAGTTTATGACAGCCAAGAAAATATACAAATGAATAAAGAACGAGGAATTGTTTGCTTATATAAAGGTCTAAAGAAAGATGATCCAACCAGTGTAATACTTATTGAACAGGGTGAAGAAGGTAAATCAATAGCTATGTTTGAAGATCCAGCAGTAAAACCATTAATAGAGAGTGCAGGTCATATATATGATTCGACTGTCATATCAAGTTATTTTTAAATTAAGAGTTCTAAAATAAGTTTTAATTATTTTTTTATTTATGCTTTTTCTAATTTCATATAAATTTAATGATGCAAACTCCCAAGAGAAGGGATCAAAAATGCTAAAGGAATGGTACGAAAAAGGAGGGCCACAAAATAGACCAGATGGTTATGACGTTAAATCTTGGATTTTTCTACCTCAACATGGAAATGGTTACTCTGTTGTAGATGCAGATTCTTTAGAAACTATTTGGAGGCAATGGCAACCTTGGAGAGAATTATTGGAGTTTACTATTGAACCTTGTGCAGATTTAGATCAAACAGTAGCTCTATATTGTTAATCAAAGGCGTACAACTTTTACTGTTTAATTAATGGCTAAATCTCATTGGTTGATTAATCCAAAAAGAACAGAAGTAAAAAGGTTTATAAAAAATGATAAGAGTGTGGATGGAGTTTTTGAGTATATGTTTGTAGATACTGGAAAAATAGTTGGTGCGTTAGGGGAAGAGCCTCCTTTAATGACAACAACGATTTCTGTAGATATAGATTTAGCTAGAGAAATTTATGAAAGGTTAATCTCTCAGGGATGGAAGAAAACTGAAGAAGTTTGGTCAAAACAAGAGAGCTAGTTTTCTGCTCCAGGGATCTTTTTCAATTAACTTTTAATTCAAGGAGTTATTTTTTGCCTTTAAAAATCATCAGCAAAGGCATGCCAAAAAGCATAAAGCATCCATCAATTAATAAAAAAGTATTTAAATTCATTTATCCATTCCTTGGGTGGCGGTATCCCAATTAAGGGGTATCCCCTTTTTTACTGAATGTTTTTTCATATCATCCATTTCTTTTCTGATTTGGTTGTAGTATGCCAATTCTTCTTTATTATCAGAACCAAGACCATAATTCATCGTCGCTGCAATATAAATTCTGTGCATTCTGAACGAAGATAGTGCCATGATTAAATGCGAGGAAAATAAACTATTTATGGATTATTCCTTACCAAGATAAAGAGCACCTAAAATAATATGATTCTCACAACTTTAACCACTAATAAGTCTAAATTAGTAATAAATTTTCAATTATCTAATCTTTAAATTATTTAAAAGTTTCGCGGTAGTTCGCTCAAGGGCTATGCCCTCGTCGGGACTTGAACCCGAGACCTCTCCCTTACCAAGGGAGTGCTCTACCGCTGAGCTACAAGGGCAATTTAAAGTGGGCCGGGTTGGATTTGAACCAACGTAGGCAGAGCCAGCGGATTTACAGTCCGCCCCCTTTAACCACTCGGGCACCGACCCCCACTATTTGAACTTATCAGTTAATGGACACTTTTTGTGAAATTGTTTTGGTTTTTTTGTTTCTTTGTAGATAGCATTTGTAAAGAAAAGACTTTATTGATGATGAATATTTTATTGATAAATGGACCGAATCTAAATCTTTTGGGTACTAGAGAACCCGAAATATATGGTAATAAAACATTAAGTGATATCGAGAAAGACTTAAATATAGCTGCAGAAAGTAAAGGAATTCTTCTTGAATGTTTTCAAAGTAATCATGAGGGTGAAATAGTTGATAAAATTCAAGATTCTGTTAAAAAGATTCAAGGTATTCTGATAAATGCTGGCGCTTTTACTCATACCTCCATCTCCATTAGAGATGCCTTGATTGGATCAAAAATTCCATTTGTTGAGTTACATATTTCAAATATTTTTAGTAGAGAAGATTTTCGTAAAGAATCTTTTCTTACAGATAAAGCTATAGGAATTATTAGTGGGTTCGGTATATCAAGTTATTTCTTAGCTTTTGAAGGAATCATTGGATATTTAAGTAGTAAAGATTAAATGCTAGTCGATTTTAAAAGGCCCACTTCTCATATTAAATATTTATCGTCATTTACCTCAGATGATTGGATCCAACTCGCATTATCTAATCCAATAGATATTCTTATTGACCATGCTCATTGTGAAAGAAAAGCAGCAGGAGTAGCTATTCAATTGATGTTTAGATATCCATCAGAACCAAATCTGGCAGAAGTTCTAAGTCCAATAGCGAGAGAGGAATTAGAGCATTTTGAAAAAATACTTTATTTTTTAAAGGATCTTGGACATTCTCTTGAGTCCTTAAAACCGCCTCCATATGGAGCCGAATTATCCAAGAATATAAGAAAGGAAGAGCCCAATAGAATGCTTGACAGTTTCTTAATTGCAGGACTTATTGAAGCAAGAAGTCATGAAAGATTAAGCTTGCTCGCGCTTAATTCTGAAGATAAATCGTTTAAATCTCTTTATGAGTCTCTGCTTGAGAGTGAAGCAAGACATTTTGGAGTTTACTGGAAACTAGCGCAAACTAAATTCTCTAAAAATCAAACTTTCAAAAGGTTAGAGGAATTGTCTGAAATTGAGTCAGCAATACTAGCTGAAACTTTTATGATGCCAAGGGTACATAGCTAAAGTTAATAAAATAAAAATGATAATAAATAAGTTCTTAAGTTTACTTAATCGATATAAAACTGATTTACCAACATTTACCATCGTTGGTGTAGGCCCTGGAGATCCATCGCTTTTAACAATTGCTGCTGTGGATGCAATAAAAAAAGCGAAAGTTATAGTTTTTCCAATATCAGATGATAATAAAAAGAGTTTCGCAGCAGAAATAGTCAAGAAATACACCAAATTTAAAAAAAATATACCTATCATCTTTCCAATGGCTAGGAAGGATTTTGATCCTGATGAAATATGGTCTGACGCAGTAGAAAAAATTGTTGAATTTATAAAAAATGGTGAATCAGTTGTTTTACTTTGTCTAGGAGATACCTCAATATTTGCAAGTTCTTCTAATATTTTGAGGATAATAAAGCATAATTATCCAGAAATAATTACCAAAACCATACCTGGTATTTCTTCTCTATCAGCAACAGCTGCTTTGAATGATTTTGATTTAGTTAAAAAAGGTGAGACTTTAATAATCAAAGAGTGCCCCTCTTCCAATTCAGAATTAACATCTCTAATTAAAGAAAGTAGAGAAAATAAAACGGTCTTGGCCATTATGAAAATTGGGAAACGATGGAATTTAGTTAGGGAAACTTTAAAAAAAGAGGATATTATCAAAAAATCATTAATTGCTTTGAGTGTTGGTATGCCTGATCAAATTATTCAATATGCATCACAATATAATGAGGAAGTTATGCCCTATTTTTCTTTGATTTTGATAAGGTTCGATTAATGCATAAAAAAGAAAAATGTGTTGAAAATCAATTCACATGGCCAATATGTAAAAAACTATTATTTCTTATTCTTGAAGATAAGGTTAGTGATGTATTTGTTTGTGAATTAGTTTGGGAAAGACTTTTTTATACTAAAGAACTATCTATAAATGATTGGGCCTTTAGCACATTAACTCCTTCTTATTGGTCAGAAAAATTTGAAAAAGCACCTCAAATCATTTCAGAGCGACCAGCCTCAGTACATTTGACTCGATCAATTCCAAAAGACTATAAACAGGGATTGAAAAATTTTCTTAATTTTAAAGGTTATAAGATTAATGAACTCTATCCAAGAAGAACTAGAAGAGCGACAGCAGTAAATTGGTTGATTTATTGGGCGATTGAAAATGATTGTTTTTTAAAAGATAATGGATTAGTACCAAGTCCTTGTCCATCCCCTGTTAATCCAGTTAAAGGACATTTTGGCGATCCAGAAATTAAATAAGTTTTTTTAATAAGGTAAATGATTCTATTAAAGGTATAGTTGTAAAGGATACTACTTTCTTTGGAGAGAAGAATTGATTCTTCCTACAATAGCAATTATCGGAAGACCTAACGTTGGGAAATCTACCTTAGTTAATCGTCTTTGCCAAAGTAATGATGCAATAGTATTTGATAAGCCTGGTGTTACAAGAGATAGAACTTATCAAAATGCTTCATGGGGAGGTAAGGAATTTCAAATAGTAGATACTGGAGGTTTAGTTTTTGATGATGATAGTGAATTTCTCCCAGAGATAAGGACACAAGTTTTCTTGGCTCTTGAAGAGGCTTCACTCGCGTTACTGGTGGTAGATGGGAATCAAGGCGTTACTGATGGTGATTTATCAATAGCAAAATGGTTAAGAAACTCAAGCCGTAAAACAATTGTTGCTGTTAACAAATGCGAATCGACTACTCTAGGAATATCCCTAGCTTCAGAGTTCTGGAAATTAGGATTAGGCGAACCTAACCCTGTTTCGGCTATTCATGGTTCAGGTACTGGAGATCTTTTAGATCTCATTATTGGTGAACTTCCTGAAAATAATATCCAGGAAGATGAAGAAAAGATAATGATGTCAATTATTGGTAGGCCTAATGTTGGTAAATCTAGTTTGTTAAATTCAATCTGTGGAGAAAAAAGAGCAATAGTTAGTGATATTAGTGGTACGACAACTGATTCAATTGATACTCTTATTAAAAAAGGTGATAATTATTGGAAAATTATTGATACTGCAGGTATTAGAAGAAAGAAAAATGTTAAATATGGGACTGAATTCTTTGGTATTAATAGGGCTTTTAAATCTATCGATAGAAGTGATGTTTGTGTTCTAGTTATAGATGCTATAGATGGAGTAACTGATCAAGACCAGAAGCTTGCTGGGCGAATAGAAGAACAAGGCAGAGCTTGTATAATTGTTGTTAATAAATGGGATCTTGTAGAAAAAAATAGTTCAACAATTTATCAAGTAGAAAAAGAACTTAGATCTAAACTTTATTTTTTACACTGGTCAAAAATGATTTTTATATCTGCCCTAACTGGTCAAAGAGTTGATAATATTTTTGAGCATGCTCTTAATGCTGTAAATCAACATAGAAGAAGAGTTACAACATCTGTCGTTAATGAAGTACTTAAAGAATCAATTAGTTGGAAAAGTCCTCCAACGAAGAGAAGCGGCAAGCAAGGTAGGCTTTATTACGGTACTCAAGTAAAGAACAAACCTCCCACTTTTACTCTTTTTGTAAATGACCCTAAATTATTCGGAATAACTTATAGAAGATATATTGAAAAACAAATTAGAGTAAATTTAGGCTTTGAAGGCACACCGCTCATTTTACTTTGGAGAGGAAAACAGCAAAGAGCTTTAAATAAAGAAGTCGAAAGAGAAAAAATTGAGTTAATTCAAAAAGATTAATGAATTTGCTAACCAAATTTTCTGTTGGTCAATACGTGCATGGTAATAGAAGTTGGCTAAGAATTATTGATAGTAGATTAAAAATAATTATCGTAATGTTATTTCTAATTACTCCAATCTGGGCAGGTCCTTTGTGGAGATTGAGTTTAGTGGCTTGCTTATTATTGATTACTTTTTTTAGTTTATTGCCATCTAGAGTATGGTGGCGATCATTGTGTTTTCTTTCATGCTTATCATTGTTGATTGGTTTTTTATCAGTACTTGCTTCTTCAGATATTCAATCTCTTGATAGCTATTTAAGAAATCCCAACGAGTTACGAGTGTTGGTGGAAAATACTAAAGAATGGAATATTCTGCAAATTCCTTCACAAAAAATATGGTTTATAAGTTTTGGTCCCTACAACATATCAAGAAAAGCCTTTGAATTAGGAATTAAAACTTCTACTTTGATATTTACTGTTATTCATAGTGTTAATTTGATGCTTTTAACTACATTTCAGGAAGACATTGTATGGGGGTTAAGTTGGTTCCTGTATCCATTCAGAAAAATTGGATTACCAGTAAGTAAGTGGCTTTTTCAGTTGTTAATTGCATTACGTTTTATTCCTTTGGTACAAGAAGAATTTCAAAACATAATTAAATCAGTTTCAGTAAGATCAATAAATTTCCGAAATTTAGGATTAAAAAAATCCTTTAAAGTTCTATTAGTGATAGTGGAAAGGTTATTTCAGAATATATTTCTGAGAATTGATCAAGGAGCAGAATCATTGCTCTCAAAGAAAAAAATTAATATAAAAACGAATAGATTTAGAACTTTTTATCCTTCGACATCTTTTAGTGTAATTGTTAATACATTATCGATATGTTTTATTTGCATAGCAATTTTTCTTAGAAAACTGTATGGTGCATTATAAATAACACAATATTTAAGTTTGAATTCTGAGCGTTATTTAAACCATCCGACATTTGGTATGTTGTACCAAGTTTCTCCTGGAAATGATGGGAGAGACATTTATGCAACGTTATATGCCCAAAAAATGTTTTTCTTAGTGGAAGTTAGACTGAGAGAAGTTTTTTTTGAGGTTATACCTTATTTAGATGCTCGTAATCAGGCTGAATTAAACCTTCAAAAAGCCAGAAGAAAAGGATCTGATGACCTTCCTAAATGGGAAAATTTATTTGCTCAAACTTTCTTATAAAAGGTGGACTCTTCAAATTATTTAAAAATAAAAAATAAAATACCATCAAATGTAAATATTCTTGCTGTAAGTAAAGGAGTTGAAAGTCAAGAAATCAAGACTATTCAAAATTTAGGTCAAAATGATTTTGGTGAGAGTAAGTTTCAAGAGGCTTTTAAGAAGCAGGTGATTTTAAAAGACCTTAGACAAATAGAATGGCACTTTATTGGACGAATACAAGGAAATAAAATAAGAAAGATAGTACAAAGTTTTAAATATATTCATTCAGTTGATTCATTTGAAAAGTTAAAAAAGATTTCTAATATTTCATTAGAAGAGCAGAAAAATCCATTTATTATGTTGCAGGTTAAGTTGAATAATGATCCTACTAAAGGTGGCTTTAATCCTGAACTTTTAATATCGAAATGGAGAGAAATTCAAGAATTGAAAAATATCAAATTAACTGGTTTGATGACTATCAATCCTCGAGGACTTACCTCCAAGGAAAATTTAGAATTATTTAAAAAATGTCGTTCTCTAGCTAATTCACTTCAACTTCCAGATTGTTCAATGGGAATGTCAGGCGATTGGGAGCAAGCTGTTGATGCAGGATCAACTTGGTTAAGATTAGGATCTTTAATTTTTGGACAAAGATCCTAATTAATTTTTTTATAAAAATCTTATATATAAACTTGCAGTAAACTACAAGTAACGTTATTTAAGTATAGGTAGTTTATTCATTAATAAAAAATGAATACCTTACTTAAGGTTTTAATACCTTTGTAATCAATTTCAAGAGGATTTAAAAAGGTGTCACTTATTTCTAAATTAAAGGCTGTAGTTGCAGGAGATGAGTATCTCGATGATGATTTTGATGAGTTTGATTATGAATCAGAGGACGAATTAAATGATTTTAAAAATTTTAAACAAAGTCAGAAAAACTCCAATGCTCTTGCTAATTCAAATCCATTCGAATTTATGAATAACAACAAATCATCAAAAGTTGTTGGCATGCCTGGCATATCAAATTCATCCTCAGAAGTAAGCTTAATGGAACCAAGAAGTTTCGATGAAATGCCTCAAGCTATTCAAGCGTTAAGAGAGAGAAAAACTGTAATCCTGAATTTAACTATGATGGATCCTGATCAGGCTCAAAGAGCTGTTGATTTCATCGCTGGTGGAACATATGCAATAGATGGTCATCAAGAGAGAGTGGGAGAAAGTATATTTCTTTTTGCTCCAAGTTGTGTGAATGTGACGAGTTCTTTCCCAGAAGAAGCTTCTCCTTCTAATGTGCCAACAAAAAATACACCACAATATAATTTGGAAAATAACACTGCACCAGAACCAGCATGGGGAAGCTCCAAATTAAGTGCTTATTCATGATTAATCTGTGACTGATAAAATAGCGATTATTGGTTTTGGAAATATTGCAAAAGCTATAATAACTCCTCTTTTAGATAACAATTCAATTAAGCCAGAGAATGTACATTGTATTGTTAATTCAGAAAAAAGTTTAGAAAACACAAAAAAAAATTATAAACATAATATAAACGTTTATAAATCAGGTTCTAAAGAGTCAAAAATAATTTGGGATTGTCAATATAAACTTCTTTCGATAAAACCCCAACAATTAAAAGATATAAGTGAGGCCCATCCTATAAAAAACAAGGACAATTTAATAGTTTCAATTCTTGCGGGGGTTTCAATAAATAGACTTACTCAAAAGTTTCCTAATCATAAATGTGTGAGAGTGGTTACAAATATTCCAATAACTATTGGAAAAGGTTTGACAGGGATTTCTTGGGGAGAAGACATTACAGAAGATCAGAAACAATTTTCAAAAAAATTATTTGAAAATTCTAGTAAAATTTATGAATTTACTGAAGATTATCTTGATATATTTTTAGCTTTAACTTCATCAGGTCCTGCAATTATTGCTTTAATCATAGAAGCATTAAGTGATGGAGGATTAAGCGGGGGATTACCAAAAATAATTTCAGAGGAACTTGTTATGGAAATGATACAAGGGACTATTTGTTTAATAAAGGAAAATAAACTTACTACTTCTGAGCTTAAAAATTTAGTAACCTCTCCAGGTGGAACAACTATTTCTGCTTTAAGAGTTTTAGAAAAAAAGAGTGTAAGGTCAGCATTAATTGAATCAATAGTTTCAGCTAGTAATCGAAGTAAAGAGTTTCGTTAGGTTTTTAATTATCTTTTAAGTTCATATAAACTTTTTCAAGTGAATTTATATTTTTATTAATTGTGTATCTCTCAAGTATACGCTCTCTAGCTTTTTCTCCAAGATCTTTTGTAAATGAAGGGTGCTCTACAAGAATTGGGATTATAGTTTTTAATTGTGCAGCCACATTATCAGTTGAAATTACTATTCCTGCTCCGTTATCTAAAACTTCACCATCAGCTCCGGCATCTGTGGCTACACAAGCAGTACCAGCCGACATTGCCTCTAAAAGTGATAATGATAAACCTTCAACTAAGCTTGGTAAGAAAAATACTTCTGCTATTTGCATTATTGCTATCCTAGTTTCTAAATCTAATTCGGCACCCCACCAAATTAATTTCTCATTACCTAGGTTAGAAAAACTATTCTCAAGTGTTGGCTTCATTGGACCATCCCCAACAATAACTAATTTGCAATTTTGAGTTTTTGTTTGGCGCCAAGAACGTAAAAGTGCCTCGATATTTTTCTCATTTGCAATTCTTCCCATATATATAAAGATTCTTTCATTTCCAAGTTTGTTTTTAACCTGATCATATTTTTTACTTTTATCACAAAAAGGTTTCCAAATATTTTCATCAACTCCGTTTGGAATAATTATTTGTTTTTCTTTAGGTACTCCTAATTTTTCAAGAACATTTTTTTGAGGTTCAGAAAAAATAATTATTTTATCGAACTTTGCTAAAGAGGGAGCATAAAGTTGATAAGTTAATTGTTGTGTGCTCGCAGTTAGATTTCTATTTTTTGCATCAAATGGTGGATGAAATGTTCCTATAAGGGGAACATTAATTTTGTTACAAAGCTCTGGAAGTCTAAAGTCTAAAGGAGACAAAGTTAGGCTTGCATGTACTATGTCAGGTTTTAATCTTTCCAATGATAGCCTTAACTCTTTTTCTGCCCTTGGCGAGGGTATTGTATAAACTTGAGATTTAATTAAATATGGGAGACTCACATCAGGATCATTTGCAATAAATAATGGGTTTGATGAATTTGAACTCGAGGGATTGTCGAAATGAATAAAACTAATTTTATGTCCTCTGGCCTTCAATTCCTTGGTAGTTGAATTACCATAAGTTACATTTCCGCAAAAAGGGGATTTTTTACCCAACCAGGCAATATGAACCACATTAATTGATTTAGCTATTTATAAAGTTAACAGTCAGAGCCGCTATGATCATAGTTTTTAAATTTATTAATGATTTAAAAAAAAATTAACTATATATTTCTCTCAACATTTTTAGTGAAGATAGATCTTTCTCTAGTTGAGCAGAGATCCAAGTCTCAATAATAGATAATATTTTAAGCCAGACTTTTTTAGGTCCCAATAACTCTCCATTAGCTTTTATTGGCAATTCGGGAAAAAGTAGTCTTTGTAATAGAGCAACTTCAGATGCATTTATTTTTAGATTACTTTGAGGATCTTCAATGGACGAAAACCCTTCACTTGGCAAATAATAACAACTCCATTCCCAATTTCCTAAAGGCGGAATAATAGGTTCTCCAGTTTTACAGCAATGATGAATTGGTAAATTTATACCACCAATGGCTAAAAGATGTATTAAAGATTGAATACTCATTGAGAGCATTTTAATATCTTCTTCTTTAGATTCTTCATACATATCAATCCTATCTAGATGAGCAAGAACACAAGATAAATAGTTTTGCTGCTTGTCATTATTACCTACTAATAAAAAAGTTAATTCAGTGATTGCTTGCGCGGCTGCAAGACATTCAATATTTTTCCCTAGACCAGAATAGCTTTTTAATATTTTAATTTGACGTACAGATTTAAGATTTCTTTTCCCAAAAATCTGCAAACTTAAATATGTTAAAGGAGTAGCTGCGGCAAGACTACTTTTAGGACGCCTAGCACCAGGTACCGCTAATCGAACAATCCCTTGCTCATCAGTAAGAATAGTTATTAATCTATCATTCTCGCCTAATGGAGAAGCTTTAATACAGAGACCTTCTAGTCTGAACTCTCCAGAACCAGACATTTAAATAACCTTTACTTCTTGAAAAATCTCACAAAAATTAGAAGTTCCTACGCAACTAATTCCATTATCAAACAAATCAATAATTTGTTTAAGTTTTTTTATACCACCTACAACTTTAATTTGATTTTGGGAGCCCGTTATTTTGATTATTTCCGCTACATCATTTGAAGTAATAGTAGGTCCAAAACCGTCCCCGAATTGGAAATTTTTTATTCCCAATTCCAAAGATATTTCTATTGCATTGTACAAAACTTCTTTCTGTAGTTTTGACTTATTTATGACTATTGAAACTGGTAATCCAGATAACTTCACTTGCTCAATTTCAGAAGCGAAAGTTTCTTCGTTTCCTTTGGATAAATTAATAAAGTTTGGGATATATTCAATTCCTGTTGCACCCTTATCTTTTGCAAAACAAACTAATTCTTCAATAAATGAAACTGGTAAATCTGCTAAAGGATAAGAAATGAGTGCGTTTATGTTTGTGCTGTAATTACCTAAAAGGTTTTTAAAATCAGCCAAATAATTAAGTGAAGTAGAAATATTCTTGATATTGTATTTCTTTATTAAATCGCAATTCACACGGAAATCTTCCCAGGTTAAATAGGGGTTAATAATAATTGCATGAATTTTCTTGTTTAATTCATAATCAATATTGGGCATTTATAAAAGTTATTTAGATTGAATCAGTCCATAACCTCCATGATTCCTCTTGTATATAACTTGCAGTTGATTATTTTTCTTATTTCGAAAAACATAAAAATCATGATCAATCAGATCTAATTGTTTTCTTGCTTCTTCTGATGAAATTGGAGTCATTTCAAAGTATTTATTTTTTATTGATGGCTCAGGCAGACTTGCTTCCATTCCCTCCTTAAGTAAAGCTTTATCTAAAAATCCTGATTCCATACTTTCAATTGGTATAGACTCTTTATTTTTAAATTGTTTGTTATGTGTTGTTTTTTTGTTTCTTTCTTTGTATTTACGCAATTTTCTACAAAGTTTGTTTGAAACTAGATCGATGCTTGAATATAAATTTTCAGTTTTTTCCTCAGCTCTAATTACGGTACCATTTGCAAAAATAGTAACCTCTGCAGTTTGGAAAGATACTCTTGGGTTCTTTTCTATTGATAGGTGGATGTCGGCTTCTTTAACGATATCTTTATAGTGATGAGTTGCTTTTTCTATCTTTGCCTCAGTATATTCTTTTAATGCTCCAGTGAGCTCAAGATTCTTTCCATGGATTAAAATTTTCATAACAAATCTAAAAATATTTACTTACTTTCTAAATCTACTTAAATATGGCTAATAGAACAGCAATAATTAAACAACATGATAAAATTTCTTTTTTCAATGATGTATATAAATTACAAAAAGAATATCAAGAGGCATTGATTTTAGATAAATCTAATCCTGATTTTATTTGGATAGGTGAGCATCAACTCTGTTATACATTGGGGAGAGGATCTAATTACGATAATTTACTATTTTCTCTGAATGATTCTAAATATGATGTTTTTAAGATTGATAGAGGTGGTGAGGTAACTTGTCATATGCCAGGACAATTAGTAACTTATTTGGTTTTAGATTTGAAAAATTTTAATAAGGATTTAAATTGGTACTTAAGAAAAATTGAAGAAATTATTATGAAAGTCCTTGGAACTTTTAATATAGAATGTCAATCTAGAGAGGGTTTTACTGGTGTTTGGGTAGGAA
>CACNAI010000006.1 GCA_902618335.1 uncultured Prochlorococcus sp.
TGAGAGAATAAACCAAGATTGGAAAATGCTTAAAAAAGGAGATCCATTATTTCTGGATAGCAAAGGAATAATTCACAAATATGACGGAGACCAATTGATTTGGCCTGTTTTTATTGGAGAAGTCGCTTATAAGGAAAAAAATATTGCTATGAGCTACACAATAAAAGAGGTGATTTGTTCCAAAAAACAATGGGTTCAAGAATTTGAAAGTCTTTAAATTAAGAAACCAGAACAATAAATTGCTGGGAACTAATAAGGATTTTTTATTTAATAGATAAGTTTATTTAATATTAAATACTTTTATTTTTTTGCTAACTCTTAAACCTTAAAAATCTAAATTCTTTCACTCCAATAAATAACAGCTCCAAAAGCCTCTAATTGCAGTCTTCTATGCTTAGCCTCTCTTAAGGAAACTACCTCCCTTGATCTTCTTCCGTTAAGAAGCCATTCGATTATGACCAAGTTGAATCCTCAATAACAAAGAAAATCTTAAGCCATGGAAGTTCTTTTCTTCTATTTTCCAAAAAATAAGTTTACTTAAAGAAAAAATAATTACACATTTTTAACGATTTTGGTTTAAAATCATCGAAGCGGAATATATTTTCCGTTTTTATTTACACGTCTCATTTAGAGACATACTTTACGAACTCATGACAACTATTCAGCAGCAGCGTTCTTCGCTGTTAAAAGGTTGGCCACAGTTTTGTGAGTGGGTAACATCAACTAACAACAGAATTTATGTTGGTTGGTTTGGCGTCTTAATGATCCCATGCCTACTTACAGCAGCGGCTTGCTTCATCGTTGCATTCATCGCAGCACCACCAGTAGACATCGACGGAATTAGAGAGCCAGTTGCTGGTTCATTCCTATACGGAAACAACATCATCTCAGGTGCAGTTGTTCCTTCATCTAACGCTATTGGCCTACACTTCTACCCAATTTGGGAAGCAGCTACTGTAGATGAGTGGTTATACAACGGTGGTCCTTACCAGCTTGTAATTTTCCACTTCCTAATTGGTATTTCAGCATACATGGGAAGACAGTGGGAGCTTTCATACCGTTTAGGTATGCGTCCTTGGATCTGTGTTGCATACTCTGCACCAGTTTCAGCAGCTTTCGCAGTATTTCTTGTATACCCATTCGGTCAAGGTTCATTCTCTGACGGAATGCCTCTAGGTATTTCTGGAACATTCAACTTCATGTTTGTTTTCCAGGCAGAGCACAACATTCTTATGCACCCATTCCATATGGCTGGTGTTGCTGGTATGTTCGGAGGATCTTTATTCTCAGCTATGCACGGTTCACTTGTTACTTCATCTCTAATCAGAGAAACAACTGAGACAGAGTCTCAGAACTATGGTTACAAGTTCGGACAAGAAGAAGAAACATATAACATCGTTGCAGCTCATGGCTACTTCGGTCGTTTGATCTTCCAATATGCAAGTTTCAACAACAGCAGAAGTCTTCACTTCTTCCTAGCTGTATTCCCAGTTGTTTGTGTATGGTTAACTTCAATGGGTATCTGCACAATGGCATTCAACCTTAACGGTTTCAACTTCAACCAGTCAGTTGTTGATGCAAACGGTAAGATTGTTCCTACATGGGGTGACGTTCTTAACAGAGCAAACCTAGGTATGGAAGTAATGCACGAGCGTAACGCTCACAACTTCCCACTTGATCTAGCAGCAGCTGAGTCTACAACAGTAGCTCTTTCAGCTCCAGCTATCGGTTAAGCTTAAAGTTCTTAAATTTATAAGCCCCCTTTTCGGGGGCTTTTTTTTGTTTAATTTTCAATTGGTTTCATATAATGTTTATATATAGATAAAACATTTGATATTTCTATGAGTAGTAGTTTTGGAAAAATTTTTCGTGTTAGTACTTTTGGAGAATCACATGGTGGTGCAGTAGGAGTTATCCTTGATGGATGTCCCCCAAAGTTAAAAGTAGATATAAAGCTGATACAAAATGAATTAGATAGGCGTAGACCTGGTCAAAGTGACATTACAACACCTAGAAATGAAGAGGATAAAATTGAAATATTAAGTGGAATAAAGGAAGGGTTAACACTTGGAACTCCAATAGCGATGTTGGTAAGAAATAAGGATCAAAGACCAGGAGATTATGATAATTTGGAGCAAGTATTTAGACCTTCTCATGCAGATGGAGCATATCATCTGAAATATGGAATTCAGGCAAGTTCTGGTGGTGGAAGAGCCTCTGCAAGAGAAACAATTGGGAGAGTAGCTGCTGGTGCTGTAGCAAAACAATTATTAAAAAACTTTTGTAACACTGAAATACTATCTTGGGTAAAGCGTATACATGATATTGATTCAGATATAAATAAAGAAAAGATTTCTCTCAAAAAAATAGATTCTAATATTGTTAGATGTCCTGATGAACAGGTATCAGCAGAAATGATAAAGAGAATTAAGCAATTAAAGAGTCAAGGAGACTCTTGTGGCGGTGTTATTGAATGTCTTGTAAGAAATGTTCCTTCTGGTCTTGGAATGCCTGTTTTTGATAAATTAGAAGCTGATTTAGCGAAGGCTTTGATGTCTTTGCCTGCCACGAAAGGCTTTGAAATAGGTTCAGGTTTCTCTGGAACTTATTTGAAAGGAAGCGAACATAATGATGCCTTCATTAAATCTGATGATATTAGGAAGTTAAGAACAATATCTAATAATTCAGGCGGTATCCAGGGAGGAATAAGTAATGGCGAAAATATTGAGATGAAGATAGCTTTTAAACCTACAGCAACTATTGGGAAAGAACAGAAAACAGTGAATGCTGAAGGAAAAGAAGTTTTGATGAAAGCAAAAGGGAGACATGATCCATGTGTTCTACCAAGAGCTGTTCCTATGGTTGATGCTATGGTGGCTTTAGTACTTGCAGACCATTTACTTTTGAATCAAGCTCAATGTGGCTTAATCGATAATTAGTAGTTTTTTAAATAAATTATATTTATTTTTGATTTAATTATTTTTGAGCCATTCATATATTTTTGGATCAAATTTTTTTTAATAATCCCTTTATCTCCAATCACGATTGCTTTATATCCTAAAGATTTATAAGTTTTTACATCATTGATTGATAGGCCTCCAGCAGTAATGAAATCAATACTTTAAAAGTTGAGTATATTTATGGAACAAGCTTTATTTTTAATCAATCTTCTATTGATTGCTTATTAACTATGGAGGCAGAGACTAAATTAATTCTTGGAAAATTGAGTTTGATTTCGGGTGTAAAATCCAACTGCTTTTTCGGTGTTTGACCAACTTATTTCAATATTCTTTAATCATAATTTTACTAAGCTTTCTAATTCTTGAAAAAATGAATTTCTTATAGAAGTATTTGATTAAATACTATCTTTCTGTTTTACGAGTATAAAAAAAAATTCTTTTAGCAGAAAATCATAGCAAGAGTCTTTTGTATTGTTCATTAAATATTTATTTTTTAATCTAGATATAATTAGCTACTTTAACTTCTGATCGGTTGAGCAAATCTTGGATATCTTCTGTATCTATAGTTTCTCTTTCAATTAGCATGTGAGCCATTTCGTCAAGAACACTTCTATTATCTGTTAACACTTTTGTAGCTCTCTTATAGGCAACATCAACAAGTTCTGAAACTTCTACATCAATTGTTGCTGCTGTGTCTTCAGAGAAGTCTCTTGTAGAACTCATATCTCTTCCGAGAAACATTCCACCTTGAGATTGACCTAGAGCAACTGGACCTATTTTGTCACTCATACCAAATTTAGTGATCATTTGTCTTGCCACATTTGCAACTTGTTGTAAATCGTTTGAAGCTCCGGTTGTTACCTCTTCTTCACCATAAACTATTTCTTCAGCAACTCTTCCACCAAGAGCTACAGCCATTTGATTTTGAAGGTAAGAACGAGAGTAAAGGCCAGATTCCATTCTTTCTTCACTTGGAGTAAAGAAGGTTAAACCTCCAGCTTGACCTCTAGGAATTATTGAAACTTTTGCTACTGGATCATAATCAGGCATTAATGCTCCAACGAGTGCATGTCCAGCTTCGTGATAAGCAACTAATTCTTTTTTCTTATCACTTATGACTCTATCTTTCTTTTCTGGACCTGCCATAACTCTTTCAATGGCATCACCGACTTCATCATTACTTACTTTATCTAAATCTTTTCTAGCTGCTAGTATTGCTGCTTCATTTAAAAGATTAGCTAAATCTGCACCAGTAAATCCGGGTGTTCTTCTAGCAACTTTATCTAAATCTACATCTTTTGAAAGAGTTTTATCTTTAGCATGAACATTTAATATTTGTAGTCTTCCAGCGTAATCTGGTCTATCTACTGTTACCTGTCTATCGAATCTTCCAGGGCGCATTAAAGCTGAGTCTAAGACATCTGGTCTGTTGGTGGCAGCAACTATTATTATTCCTGAATTACCTTCGAAACCATCCATTTCGGTTAGGAGTTGATTTAATGTTTGTTCTCTTTCGTCATTTCCTCCCCCCATACCAGCACCTCTTTGTCTTCCAACTGCATCTATTTCGTCAATGAAAACGATACAAGGAGCATTCTTTTTAGCTTGTTCAAAAAGATCTCTAACTCTACTAGCTCCAACTCCTACAAACATCTCCACAAATTCTGAACCAGATATTGAGAAAAAAGGTACACCTGCTTCTCCTGCTACTGCTTTTGCTAACAATGTTTTTCCTGTACCAGGAGGGCCAACAAGAAGAACTCCTTTTGGAATTTTTGCTCCGACTGCAGTAAATCTATCTGGGCTCTTAAGAAAATCTACAACTTCTGTGAGTTCTAATTTCGCACCTTCAACACCTGCAACATCTGAAAAGGTTACTTGTGTAGATGGTTCCATTTGGAGTCTAGCCTTGCTTTTGCCAAAACTCATGGCAGGGTTACCACCTCCAGCATTCCCACTTTGGGATCTTCTGAAAAGAAAAAATAGGCCTCCAATCAAAAGTACTGGGAAAATCAAGCTGCTTACAGCCTGTTGCCATGGATTGGCTAATTTTGTGGGAGTTACAGCTATATCTACATTATTCTCAGTAAGTATTTTTAATAAATCTTTGTCAGGGGCTAAATTTACCTCAGATCTGCTCCCATCATTTTCAACAACTTGAGCTGTGGCATTATCTGGAGATATCAGGACTCTACTGATTTCTTTATCTTGGACTGACTCTATAAAATCACTATATCTCAAGGTTTTTGTAGAACTTTCAGTACTAGGTTTATCAAAAACTGAAGTACCAATAAAAATTACAGTAATTACAGCTAGAACATAAAGTCCTACGTTTCTCCAACGTTTGTTCACAATAAAAAAATCTTTAATAAATCTATAATACTAATAATAAAACAATATTAAGAGCGTCTCAGAACATCTACTACACTTTTGAATGCAAACCATTCAGGAATTGGTTCTCCATTCCTCAATTTCTTTCTAAATTCAGTACCACTAAGTTTCATAATTTCATAATTAAATTCTTTAGCTTCTTCAGCTGTTATATATCCTTTTTCCTTTGTATAAACTAAATTTTTTGAAGGAACAGTTTGCATCATCAATTCATCTGCACACTTATTCGCAAAATTCTGGGCGTCATATGGGCCATAAAAATCTTCACCAGTCGATGATGACTTACAACCAGCCATATCTCTACCAATAATAAAATGGGTGCAGCCATAATTTCTTCTTATTATCATATGTTGAAGAGCTTCTCTTGGCCCTGCCATATGCATTGAATAAGGTAAAAAAGCCCATTTTATTCTTTTATCAGATATTTCTTCTTCTAATTCTTTATAGGTCAAATATCTAACTTTTCCAGGGATATCATCTTGTTGAGTTGGCCCACAAGTTGGATGAACTAAAACAACTGAATTGGAGGAGACATTATCTGAGAGTAAGGCATTAGTAAATAATTCATAATGTGCTCTATGAATTGGATTTCTGCATTGAAATGCAACCACATCATGATTTGATGGCAGTGTAGATCTAACTTCTTCTGGTGTTTTGCAGGGGAATTCTCTAATTGGTAATTCGAAACCATAAACTCTTCCTCCTATATAAAATCTCCCTCTCTCGTTAAAAATCATCTTAACAGCAGGATGATCTAAAGAATTAGTACCATAACAAAGTTTAGCTTCTAAGGATTTATCAGGCTCCCATTTAGAGCTAACTTCTAAAATTGCTATTTTTTGTTTTTTATAAGTAAGCAATATTGTCTCTCCAGCTTTTACTTTTTCATTATTTGAATCAAAGACAATGGGCAATCCAAAAAGTAACCCGTTTGTATCTCTATTATTCTTGATTACCGAATTGTAGTTATTTTCATCCATAAAACCTTCCAATGGAGAAAAAGCTCCAACCATCAAAAGTTCTACATCGCATGCATTTCTCTCGCTACATTCAAACTCATAAGTAGCTTTAGAGATAAGATCATTTTTAAAGTTTTTATCTTTAATAATTAAATTTTTTAGTTCCCCTCCATAAGGCGGTATTAGTCCATAAGTATCTGTTTTAGTTTTTTGTTGTAATTCCATTTTTTAAATTGGTAAAGAAAAATTTTGAAAAAAAAAGAGGGGTTTAACCCCCTTTTTTTCTTAAGTAGGATTTATGCCTTTCTTCCGTAAAGCTCCCCAATTATTTTTACATCAAGTGGATCCTTTGAACCCATATCTGTATCTGAAGGTTGGATAGCTTCAAAAGTACCAGCAAATTCGTCTGTGTCAGAATCTACATTGTTGATTGAAAGAGTAATAACGCCAGTACCGTTTACATCAACTTTAATATTTTCTTTTGCAAGTTCTTCGTCATCTCCTCCTAATGCAACTAAACCTTGAGCATATTCAACACCAGTATTTTTAGCTCTTGCCTTAGGATCTAGAAAATCACCAGTTCTGTAGTTAGGTGTAAATGTTGAACCACTAAGCTCAGTACCTGGCTCAATAGATGAAGGTAAATCCGCTGTAAGATCTTTTGCTGAGAATGCAAATGGAACTTCTAAACCACCAGGTGTTAACACAGTAATAAGTTGAAAATCAATTCCACCTTTTTCGGTGAAAGTTCCTGAATCTATATCTCCATAAACTTCTGTCACTGTGGTGTTATTTCTAGGACTAATAATTTTTGTAGAAACAAATTCTGCAGCTTTTCGTTTTGTCCCTGGAACTTTTACATAAACTTCTGTTGGATGCATGCATATTCCCTTAAGGCTATCCCCATTCCCTAGAGATATTGATCCGACAAGAGATGAGTCTAATGTAGGGCAATCATTAGCTTTTCCTGTATTAACAACATCTGTAAATTGTGCATTTCCTCTTTCAGAAAAAGCAAATGTTTTAACAGGTACGAAAGCAAAAGTTATACAAATTGAAATAACAAAAGCTAAGAAAGAACGAATTCTCATAATTAAAGTTGCAGTAAAGTTCTGTGACGATAGATTAAAGGTCATCTAATAAGTTCAGTACGGATATTACAAGGGAAAGGACCATAAAAGATAGGACTTTTAAATCCTCGAAACAACCCGTAGCTTTTTAGATTTTAAAAAACTGGAATTATTTTAAGCTATCACATTATTTTTAATGATTAAGATTACAAAAAAATACAAATTAAAAAATTTTTTTATTTTTTTAATGAAATAATTTGGGTTATTAATTTATTTGCTAAATCAATTTTTGTTGTTTTTTTAATGTAGTGTTCCATATTTTTCGAATCGAACAGCCAACCTTCATTTTGTGCTAAAAAGCCAAATCCTTGGCCTTCAAGATCAATTGGATTTGCGAATAGATAATCACAACCCTTTTGAATAATCTTTTCTTTAATTGTTATTCGTGCTTCTTCGATAGATCCTGTAAAAGCACAAAAGCCTACAAAAACTTGGTTATTTTTTTTTGATTTACTAATTGTTTTTAAAATATCTGGGACCAGCTCAAAGTTTTTATTCAAATGAGCATTAATTTTATTTTTTGGAATTTTAGCTGAAGTATCAGAGGTTAGTTTGAAATCAGATACTGCTGCATTCATGAAAAAATAATCGCAATTTGATATTTCATTATTAAGTGTCCTAATTAAATCAACACTAGTTTCAATTTCATATCTTTTTATTCCATCAGTAAGATGCTTATCGATTTTTAGAGGACCATGGACATATTTTACTTGTGCTCCTCTGAACCTTGCTACTTGAGAGAGAAGTAGGCCCATAGCTCCAGAACTTTTGTTAGTAATGTGTCTTGCCGCGTCAATTTTCTCTGAGGTACAACCTCCAGTTATTAAAATTTCTTTATTAAGTAAATCTTTGCGATATTCATTTTGTTTATGCGAGGCTATAAATTCAAGAGCTAATTGGATTAGATCATTTGGGGCTATCTTACCGATGCCATTAGCATCACACGCTAAGAGGCCTTCGCTTGGTTGCAAAGATAAAACATTTTCGTAATTCTGTAAATTCTCATAATTTTTTTGGACAGCTTTATTTAGCCACATTTGTGTATTCATTGCTGGTGCAACAATAATTGGCTTTATGTTTGCTATTAAGATGCTTGGGATCAATCCATCTGCATTTCCAGTTACCCATTTTGCTAATGTTGTCGCTGTTAAAGGCGCAATGATTAAGATATCAGCCCAATTACTTAGTTCTATGTGAAGAGGTGTTGATTGACTATTGGACCATTGATCATTTTCTAAAATGCAAGGGTTTCTACTCAAAATAGAGAGAGAAAGAGGCTTTATTAATTTTTCTGCATTTTTAGATAAAACGCATCTTATTTCATAATTTTCTTTCGTTAATTGGCTAACTAATAATGGAATTCTTACAGCTGCAATACTACCCGTTATTAATAAAAGAACCTTTATTTTGGTGTCCTTAATTTTAGTTTTCATCGAAAGGTTCCTGATCGAGAAGATGGATATAATTAGTTGTTAATTCAGGTCTATTAATTGCAAGAGCCCTCAGTAAGTGCCAGTCTTTTAAACCATCAAATGGACTATTATAGTTATCTTCTTCTAGCCTTTTAGCGAGCTCAAGGGTCATTTCTTCGTCAAACGAATTTACTAGTTCTTCATTTATTTGATTTTCAGAAATGAATTTCATCTTGTGAAAAGCCAATACACCCTAATAATAAAGCCTCAAGTAATTATTTAAAATTGATATAAATATTAAGTAAATATTTTCAAGGATATGGAAATTATCAATATTCAGAATCTTTTCAAATTGTTTTTACGTAATTTATCTTCATTCTCAATCATAAATATGCAAATTATCTTGATCAAAAATATATTTCTTAAAATAGTTATGTCTAGATTAAATCATGTCACAAACCAAGAGAGAGCAAATCATTAGTCACTTACGCTATGTAAGGCAAGAACTAAGAGAAATGCATTTAGTTATAAAAGAAGATAACCTTTTCCCTGAACCAAGCGAATTAAGAGGAATAATGGCTCAGTTGGAGGCTTTACATGAATTGGTAGAGGGAAATTCTAAAAATAAATCAAACACAGAAGCGGCTTAGTTTAAATCAAAATGGTTTTCAGACCCCAAAAGACAAATTTTCAACTAAAAGTTGTAGAAAATATTCAAACATTAACTTTTTGGGCGAAAAATCCATGGCGAAGATATTCAACATCAATTATTACACTTTTAATTGGTTACTTTTTAGGCAGTTCTCTTGGTATGGTAAGTGCTGTAGTTGAATTGATGGATCCTGTAGCTGCTTTCTTATCAGTTGTTTTTATCGAGGTTTTAATAGTTCTTAGAAGAAATTTTCGATTTGAAAGGAAAAAGAGATTTTTAGTACTTTTATTAGATTCTCTAAGATTGGGATTATTTTATGGCTTCTTTACAGAAAGTCTTAAGTTACTTTAAATTTATTTATTGAATTTCTTTAATAGATAAAGTAAAGCCATTCTTATCGGGATACCGTTTGCAACTTGATTATTGATTAAGCAATTAGGATATTTATCTACTACTTTACTGCTGATTTCAATATCTCGATTAATGGGTCCAGGATGAAGAATTGGAATTTCTTTTCTATTCAAAGATAATTTCTCTAGGGTTAAGCCATAATCCATGCTGTATGTATCAATGCTGCTTAGTAAATTTTCCATCATTCTCTCTTTTTGGAGTCTCAAAACAATAATTGCATCGGCAATTTTTATGGATTCTTCCAAAGATCGAGAAATTGTTATTGAACCTCTTGTTTTGACAGGATCTTCTAATTGATTTGGAGCAGTAGTTTTTAAAAAATTTTTAAATTCATCAGGTATTAATGTTTTTGGACCACATAAGATTATGTCTGCGCCAAATGCACTCAAAGCCCAAAGATTTGATCTTGCAACTCTTGAATGATTGACATCTCCAATTATTAAAACTTTTTTGGAACTTAAAACCTCTGGACTCAGCGATTTTTTGGAAAAGAATTTTACCAATGTATAAATGTCCAGCAATCCTTGACTGGGATGACTATGTAATCCATCTCCAGCATTAAGAACTGAAGTTTGGCAATTTATTGCATCTAGCTTTTTGGCAATCTCAAAGGTTATATAACTAGAAGAATGCCTGATGACTAATATATCTGCACCCATAGCAGAATAAGTTATTGCTGTATCAATAATTGTTTCGCCTTTCGTTAAAGAACTTGAGGATGGAGCGAAGGTTTGTACATCAGCAGAAAGCCTTTTGGCTGCAAGTTCAAAACTATTTTTTGTTCTTGTACTAGCCTCAAAAAACAAAGAAGTTACCAAAGTCCCTTGTAGGGCTGGTATCTTTTTCGTTCCAGCATTCTTTAGTGCATCAAATCTACTAGCTACTTCAAATACTGATTTGTAATCTTCAATAGAAAAATTAGCTAATGTGTGGATATGTTTATGAGGCCAAATTTGCATTACGCTTTAAAAGATAAATGATTATTAGAATTTAGGTGCAATGTCACCTTTTATTCTTTTACTAACACTCCTACTATTTTTTAGATACCAACGCCATTTTATATTTTTTGCCTTAGATATGCCAATCCTAGTTGTTTGAATAAGGTGTTTTTGTTTTACGATAGAGTCTCTTTGAGAAATCCATAAAGAATCATTATTAAGAACTTCAAGTGAGTTGAATGTTGTATCTATACCAAATGTTCTTGTCACTAAACCGGGTCCAGAGGCCAATCTTTCATCTTTTTTAGAGATAAAAACTGCCCTAATTAGTACTCCACTTGCAAAATTTTCTTTATGAGTAACTATGTTTAAACAATGATGAATTCCATAAGATTTATACACATAAAATGTCCCAGGCTTGCCAAATAATGATTTATTTGATTGAGTTTTTTTGCTGTGGCCATGACACGCCTCTTCTTCCTGTGAATATGCTTCAGTTTCAACAATAATCCCTTTAACTTGATCTCTCTCATTATTTTTTTTTGTTATGTAACAGCCAATTAAATCAGGAGCAACAAGTTTAGAGTGCCTATAAAAAAAATTTTCTGGAAATAAGTCTTCTTTTATTTTTAAATATTTATCTAATACTATATTTAGCTGAGAAAGATAATTAAGGCTACTAATTGATATTGATATACAAAAGATGGAATTAATAGTTTTAAAATTATTTTAAATTCCTAGGATATAAGTAAAAATGTTAAAAACTAACTATTATTTATTTATGTGGATACATTTAAGGTATGACAAAAATAACTAAGGATGAAGTTAAAAAAGTTGCTCATCTAGCTAGGTTAGAACTTAATAAGAATGAAATTAATAATCATGCTGAACAATTAGAAAAGATATTGGATTATATAAGACAACTTGAAAAAATTAATACTGATGATGTCCCATGTACTACTAGAGCTATAGAGGTTTTTAATGTATTTAGAAAAGATGAAAAGAAAAATTCTGATTGCACTGAAGAACTCCTAGAATTGGGTCCATCTAGAGAAGATAAATATTTTAAAGTGCCAAAAATTATTAATGAATAATTTAATTGCTTCCTATAAATGTTTTATTAACTATCTTTAACAAGGTTTTCTTTATTTTATATCCAGGGTACAAATTTATCATTTTTCTAATTTTTCCTCTCTTTTTGCTATGACTCCTTACACCTATTAATAAATCATAAATGAAGTTTAAAATGTCTTCTTTACTTTCAAATATCCCAACTCTCTGAGGAGAACCTTTCCTTTCTAGAAGTGGCTTAGTTTTTTCATAAGCTATTTTGTACTCAAACCAGGGAATAGAAGGCCAAAGATGATGAATGAGATGGTAATTTTGACCCATTATTAACAAATTCATGAATTTGCTTGGATAAACTCTAGAGTTTATCCATTTATTTCTTGATCGAAAAGGTCTATGGGGAAGATAATCAAAAAATATTCCTAATGTGACTCCCACCATTAATGCAGGACCAAACCATAAATTATAGATTAAATTCATAAAATCAAATTTCAAACCTGCCAATATTATTGTTATAAATATCGATCTTTCTATTCCCCATTGTAGTAATTCATATCTACGCCAAAGCTTTCTTTGAAAGAAAAATACTTCATGATAAAAAAACCTTGGTGCAATTAGCCAAATTGGACCAAAAGTACTAACAATATGATCTGGATCATTTTTGGGGTGATTTACGTGGATATGATGTTGTAGATGAACCCTTGTAAAAACTGGAAAACTAAACCCTAAAAGAATTGCAGAGCCATGACCCATTGCTTGATTTATCCAGGGAACTGGGTGTGCGGATTTATGACATGCATCATGAATAACAGTACCTTCAATATGCAAAGCCAAAAAAGCAGTTGCTACTAATAAAGGTAGAGGCCAAACGCCTCTATACCATTGCCAAATGCTAAGAAAAGCAAGAAAATAACCGCCAAAGAAAAGGCCTAATGTTGGATTCCAAAAACTTGGCGGATCTACGTAATTTTTGATTTCCTTTTGCCAGTTAACAGTTTTTGAAGAACTGGTAATTTTGGGTGTATTTTTATTTTTTAAGTTTGAAATCGTTTCTTTTATTCTTTAGACAATATAACTAATATTTTTAGATGATTGTATGCTTTAAAAAAAAGAATTCTTTCTAAGAGATATTTAATTTAATTTTTATGTGTCAGATTAATCATTATAAGTTAAAAATATTTTTAAAATTTACAACTTTCAATTATTATTTTATATACGCGGTCGTGGCGGAATTGGTAGACGCGCGAGTTTTAGGTACTCGTATCTTCGGGTGTGGGAGTTCAAGTCTCCCCGACCGCATTTAAGGAAATTGTGATATACAGTTTATTAATTAATATCAATTGAATATAATCTGATTAGTCAAGTTACTAATGATTAGTTCTATAATTCTTTTGAGTTTTTTTTATCTTATTAGCGGAGCAATTTTTTTATTCGTACCGTTAATTTACCTTGAGCTAGGCAGACCCAAGGATTTATTGATAGCTTTTTTTAATTTAGTAGTAGGTTTCATATTAATAATTAAAAATAAAACTATAAGTGAATCATTTTTTTTAATTTTACTCGTTTTAACAGCACTAGTTTCTTTATATTTATTAGAGATTTTTGTATCTAGATGGAATCAGTTGACAGATAAAGAAAAAAATAAATTAACTACTTTTTTGGAATTTAAAAATAATCTTTCGAAAATATTAGAGGCTATAAATCTTGGAGTTAAAAATTTTGCAAAAACTTGGAATTATCTCAGTTTTGAAAAAAATAATCAAAAAATAGGCGCAAAAAAGTGGGTAAGAAATGATAAAAATGATAATATAAAAGTCTGAAATTAAATCAACTACTTATCTGAACATTCCAAAAAAACTTAAGGTCAATTAAGAAAGAATATAATAAATTGGATTTATTTAAACAATTCTATTGATCACCAATATTTTTTTATTATTGTATGAATTCTCAAAGCAACAAAGAACAAAAATCAGACTTTTCTTACAAGGAGACTTTAAATTTACTTAAAACTGACTTCTCAATGAGAGCTAATTCAGTTGTTAGAGAACCTGAGATTCAAAATTTTTGGGCTAAAAATAAAATTGACTTCGAATTGGGGGCAAACAACTCAGGCAAAACGTTTACATTACATGATGGCCCACCTTATGCAAATGGAGCGCTTCATATGGGTCATGCTCTTAATAAGGTTCTAAAAGACATTATTAATAAATATAAAACCTTGAAAGGATTTAGGGTTCATTACGTTCCTGGCTGGGATTGCCATGGATTACCTATTGAATTAAAGGTACTTCAGAATTTGAAATCTGATGAAAGAAAGAATCTTGATATTCTAAGTCTAAGAAAAAAAGCAACAGATTATGCATACGTACAAATAAAGAATCAAATGGAGGGTTTTAAAAGGTGGGGTATATGGGGAAATTGGGATAACCCTTACTTAACCCTCAAGAAAAGTTATGAATCCGCTCAGATTGGAGTATTTGGGAAAATGTTTTTAAATGGATACATATACCGAGGTCTGAAACCTGTACATTGGAGTCCAAGTTCGAGGACTGCACTCGCAGAAGCTGAATTAGAATATCCTGAAGAGCATTATTCAAAAAGTATCTATGTTTCCTTAAAAATTACTAAAGTATCAGAAGAAATATCATCAAAGTTTTGTCAAGAAAATCACAATATTAAAAAGGATTTTTTTCTTAGAAATTCTTTTATCACTATATGGACTACCACACCCTGGACTATACCTGCGAATGAAGCAGTCGCGATAAATCCGAAAATAAACTACATTTTTGCTATTGATGAAGATCAACGAATATACCTTTTTGCAAAAGAATTATCTTCTGAAATTAGTAATAAATTTAAAAAATCTTTCGATACTCTTCTAGAGGTTAAAGGAGCTACATTGGAGGGCATTGAATATCTACATCCTACTAAAGATAAAACTCGCAAAATTGTAATTGGTGGGGACTACATTACTACAGAATCTGGAACTGGACTTGTTCATACGGCACCTGGTCATGGAATAGATGATTTTAATGTAGGGCAAAAATATGATTTACCTACAACATGTGTTGTAGATGAAAAAGGAAACTTGAATGAATATTCAGGTCAATTTAAAGGATCAAATGTCCTTAAAGAAGCAAATGATTTAATTATTGAACACTTAAAAGGCAATAATTTACTTCTATTGCAAGAAAATTATAAGCATAGATATCCTTATGATTGGAGAACTAAAAAACCAACTATTTTTAGGGCAACAGAACAATGGTTTGCATCTGTAAATGGTTTTAGATCTTCTGCATTAAATGCTATCGAAGATGTTGAATGGATGCCAGCAACGGGAAAGAAAAGAATTTATTCTATGGTAGTTGGTAGAGGAGATTGGTGTATTTCCAGACAAAGGTCGTGGGGGGTTCCAATTCCAGTTTTTTATAAGAAAGATGGTAATGAAACTCTCCTTAATAGGGAGATAATTAATCATATTCAAAAACTTTTTAGTGAACATGGAGCAGATATTTGGTGGGATTGGGATGTTAAGAATCTTTTGCCAGAAAGATATATAAAAGAATCTGATTTATGGAGAAAAGGAACAGATACCATGGATGTCTGGTTTGATTCAGGATCTAGCTGGGCTGCAGTGTGTGAGCAGAGAAGCGAATTGAAGTATCCAGCTGATCTTTATTTAGAGGGCTCAGATCAACATCGAGGTTGGTTCCAATCTTCTTTACTCACATCTGTTGCAGTTAATAATCAACCTCCGTATAAGAAAGTTTTAACTCATGGTTTTGCACTTGATGAAAATGGTAGGAAAATGAGTAAATCTTTAGGTAACGTTGTTGACCCAAATATAATTATTAATGGGGGCAATAATAAAAAAACTGAACCTGCTTATGGCGCAGATGTTCTTAGGCTATGGGTAAGCTCTGTAGATTATTCAGTAGATGTTCCAATTGGCTCAAATATTCTTAAGCAACTGTCAGACGTTTATAGAAAAGTTCGTAATACTGCGAGGTATCTTCTAGGTAATATTCATGATTATGACCCTAAGATTGATAATTTTGAAATTGATCAATTGCCGCTCTTAGATCAATGGATGTTAGGCAGATTAGTTGAGGTTACAGATCAAATATCAAATGCTTATGAAAATTATGAATTTTCAAAATTTTTCCAAATCTTGCAAAGTTTTTGTGTTGTAGATCTTTCAAATTTCTATTTGGATATTGCAAAAGATAGATTATACGTAAGTTCTAAATCACAATTTAGGAGAAGATCATGTCAGTTTGTAATGTCTAGAGTTGTTGAAAATTTAGCTGTACTTATTTCTCCAGTACTTTCTCATATGGCTGAAGATATTTGGCAAAATATTCCATATTCAACCAAAGAAAAATCAGTTTTTCAGCGAGGATGGCCAATTTTTTCGCACTCATGGAAAAATGTAATTCTTAATGAGCATGTAGCCAATTTAAGAAATTTGAGAGTTGAAATTAACAAAGCTATAGAAGGATGTAGAAATAAACAAATAATTGGAGCAGCTTTGGAAACTGAAGTCAATTATTTACCTGAAGATAAAGTGGTAAAAGATTCTCTTACTTGGTTAAAAAAATTTGGTAATGAAGATGTAGATTTATTTAGGGATTGGCTTATAGTTTCAGATTTTAAAGTGGTATCAAATTTATCTGAGGATTCTCTAATTACTGATGATAATGCACTTGGGAAAATTCAAATTATTAAAGCTCATGGTCAAAAATGTGATAGATGTTGGCATTATCAAAAAGAAACATTCAGTGGCATCCAAAATACAAAATTATGCAAAAGATGTTCAAATATTATTAATCTTGAATTTATTTAAATCCAGTTTTTTTGATTCAAAAAGAAAGCTGAATTTTGATTTTCCCTAATAAGTTTATTTTTGGTTTCTTTTAAGGGTGCTTCATAAAGTTTAAAGTTTGTAAGAACATAACTAAACTCTATAACTTTTTTTTCTAGATCTATTTCAATTGGATGAGTGGTAGAGCTACTAAAACCTTTGAAAATAATTATTTCTAATATTTCTTTGTTGTTATCTTTTAGAATAAAACCTTCTAGTTTAAGAATTCTATTAGGTATCCTGCCACTTATTTTTTCTAGGTTGTTTATTAAATTAATTTCTGCCATTTTCGGCGAAGCAAGAGTTTCTTCCATTTTTGGGTAATTTAATTATTGACCATTGAATCAAACCTAAAATATATATTAATAACGAAAATAATCCCAAAAATTTTGCTATAGGCTGAGTAAAATTGGCTCCGAAGAAAAAATTAAATAAATTTTTGATAATAATATATAAATTTGAAGAAGGCTGGAGCCATATTTCACATTTAGTTGAATTAATAAATGAAAAGCAGCTAAAGTTTTGCAAACTTTGATTTAAAAAATTTAAAGATATAAAAGTTAGCGACCATCTCCATACTTTTGTCATTGTGGTAAGAGAGTATGAAAAATTATATTCTTTTAATTCATCATTAATATCGTTCCAGAACCAAACTGATATCGTCATTAACAAAGTTGAAATATTTGTTATTACCAGTGCATAATTATAATTACCTATTAAAAGTAAAAGGCTTATAAAAAATAAAAGAGATATTTTCCAATAAATTGATAGAAGTTTATTAACAGCTTTATTTCTTTTTTTAATTGACCAAAAAAATAATGTAACAGGTATTCCAATAAGGAAAATTATTGAAAGTTGAAAAGATAGCCAAATAGAAAGTTGATTAAAAACGTTCAAAACTTTTACTTTTTAAACACATAATAATTAAACATCAAATTATTGCTTTTTTACTTACTATTGTCATAGTTATGAATATTATTCATCTTTAAATTATCGCCCTGAAATAGATCAATAATTTTATGAGACAGCACGTTAACCCGCTTAGTAGTAATTTTCATGAAATTGAAAGAATCCCTTCTTTGATTGAAATTTTTGGTGATTCTAAATCTAATCTTCATTTAGATATAGGTTGTGCTGGTGGTGAGTTTCTATTCGATTTGGCTTTAGTTAACAATAGTTGGAATTATTTAGGAATTGAAATTCGAGAGAAATTAGTTAAAACTGCTAAATTAAAAGTCTGCGAAACAGAAATCAAGAATTTATATTTTGTATTTGGAAATGCTATTAACATTTTGAATGATGTCGAAAATAAATTTATTATTAAAAATTTAAAAAGTATTTCTTTTAATTTCCCAGATCCATGGTTTAAAAAAAGACATTTTAAAAGGCGTGTAATTCAGCCAGAATTTATAAATAATCTCTCAAATTTATTACAAAAAGGATCGCTTATTTTTATAAAAACTGATGTAAAGGATTTATTTGATTATATGAACTGCACTATTTTAAATAATTTAAATTTTCAAGCAATAGATAAAAAGGATTTTAATTATTCTGGTAGTTTTAATCCAAATAAAATTCAAACTAAAAGGGAAAAGTATGTCATTGTTAATGAACTTGATATTTTTGAGAGTATATATATAAAAATATAATTTAAGGTTAATTAATTATTTTATTGATTTCTAACGTAAGTTTGTTCGATATTTCGCTTGATATGTAATTAACCTTCTTTGGATCTTTGGCCTCTACAAGTACTCGCAATAGTGGTTCTGTACCACTAGGTCTTATGTAAACTCTACAATTATCAGAGTAAATTGTCTGAAGATTTTCTATAGTTTGATCAATCAAGATCCTAGTTTTTGGATTGATTTTATTTATATTAAAATCCAAGCTAATGTTTGTTAGTTTCTGAGGGAAAGGGTTGAAACTATTCTTAAGCCAATCATTTAAGGTAATATTTTTCTTTTTACAGTATTTAGCAATCTGAAGTGCAGTTAATATCCCATCACCAGAAAAGTTATTAATTTTTGAAAGTATATGACCTGATTGTTCGCCTCCTAAAACAGCTTTTTTTTCTTTAATTGCATCATGAACGAATTTATCTCCAACATCAGTTCTGTATAAAATTCCGCCAATTTCGTTCCAAGCCTTTTCAAAACCTAAATTCGCCATTTTAGTAGAAATCAGTAGATTATTTGTGAGAATTTTTTGTTCCATAAGTTCTCTTCCCCATAAATAAAGAATATGATCTCCATCTAATACATTCCCTTTTGAATCTGCACCTATTACTCTATCGGCATCACCATCGAAGCTAAATCCCATATCTGCGGGACTCTCTTTTAATGCTTTTTTCAATGGATTAAGGTTAGTAGAACCACAATTCATATTAATTTTTAAACCATTTTTAGAGTTATTGATAACTCTTACATCGGCACCAAGATGTTGAAAAATTTTTTTTGCGCAGGTTGTTGCTGAGCCATAGCATGTATCTAATATTATTTTCATACCGCTTAAATCTTCTCCCCCCATTGTTCGAATGAGGCTTTGCATATAAATATCCATCAGTTCCCTATTAGTTCTTAAAGATATTTCTTGCAAAGGGACTGATATTTTTTGATTTGACTCTTCAATTATTTTTTGAATATTATTTTCTAAATTTTTGGTAATTTTTTGACCTTTATTATCAAAAATTTTTATGCCATTATATTCTGGTGGATTATGGCTGGCAGATATCATTATCCCACTACTAAGGTTCTCTTTTTTGATTAAAAAAGGGATAGCTGGGGTAGGACAGATCCCAATATTTATAAATTTTTTTCCACTTGCATTTATACCTTTAGTTACTGCTTGAAGAAGAATTTCCCCACTAATTCTAGTATCTCTTCCAATTAATATTGGATTATTATTTTCTAAAGTTATTCCTAGAGCATAACCAACTTTAAATGCCAGAGAATAGGTTATCTCTTTATTAAATTGTCCTCTTATTCCATCAGTTCCAAAGATTAATTGCATAATAGGATTTAAGGAATATAAGATATTTTCATATTATTTATTTACTATTTTATCAGTTGATTAAAAGTTAAAGTATTTAAATTCTCTTTATTTGTTTAACTTATTTAAAATGTCTTAAGTTAGTAGGTTTTAATAATGCAATCCGAGAGTCAAGAATCACTTTTTAATAAAAACACAAAGGCAATATTAGTTTTGATCATTGCTATTATTATTATTATTTTGGGTTTATGTAGAAGCATCTTTTTTCAATCAAATTACCTTCTTAGGAGTTTTGGAGAATCCTCAGTTGATCCTGAAATCGCTTTTAACAACAATAAGCCTACTTTTCTTGAATTTTATGCTGAGTGGTGTGAAGTTTGCAAAGAAATGGCACCAAAAGTTTCTAATTTAAAAGATGAATATCAAAAAGATATTAATTTTGTTTTTTTAAATGTTGATAATCAAAAATGGGATTATTACATTAGAAAATTTGAAGTCAATGGTATTCCTCAAGTTAATCTTTTTGATGGAAATGGCAATTTAAAATCTACTTTTATTGGTAAGCAAGAAGAAATAAATATAAGAGAATCCATTGCTAATTTAGAAAAAAAAGTGGAATCTCAAGAAGAAATTATTAATACTGAATTTTCAGCAATCAAAGAAAATAAAAACAATGAGATTAGCCCTCGTAGGCATGGATGATTTTTACCAATCTAAAGATTTTGATACGACAGGAAAACTTGTTTTAAAAATTGTCTTGCATTGTTCTGCAATAGATTTATGCTCTTGTTGGGTGCCATTAGCTGATCTCAAATGAATATAATGTATCCATGATCTGCATGATCCAGACATATAGATTCTGGTTGGAGTGGCTAATGGCAAAACAAATCTCGCACACTCTTTAGCTATTCCCTCAGTAAGTAAATCTTCATATAAATCTGAAGCCGCTTTAAAATGTGAAGCAATTTTTGCATTAAATCTTTTTTTTAGCTCATCGGGGAGGTCAGGAATAGAATTTTGCCTATTTTTAAAATCTTGTCTTCTTAACTCTGGTAAAGGAATGTTTCCCAACTGAGAACTATCTGCATATCTCTGAGAAAATTCTTGGAAAGTAAATGATCTATGTCTTAAAATTTGAGCTGCAATTCCTCTATTGGTTTCTATTTGTAAGGTCATAAATGACTGCTCAAATACACTCCAATGTTCATTTTTAATGCAATAACTCAATAACTTGGAATAATCTTCATTGTTCTGATTAGTTGGGTTACTTACTCTTGCAATGTAAGCCATTGTTTTTTCTGCATTAGGAGTTAGTGAAATTAGTTCAACTTTACTCATTTTAAATCTTTGCCAAAGTTACTTTTTCTGGTTGATTTTGATATTTACCCTTTCTGTCGTCATATGTTGTGGAGCACGGATCTCCCTCGAAAAAGAGTAATTGACAGATACCCTCGTTAGCATAAATTCTACAATCTGCACCTGAACTATTACTAAACTCTAAAGTGAGGTGCCCTTCCCATCCTGCCTCTGCGGGAGTTGTATTAACTATTATCCCTAGTCTTGCGTAAGTACTTTTACCAATACAAATTACAGTTATATTTTCTGGTACTTTCATCTTTTCCAAAGCAACTCCTAAACCATAGGAATGAGCCGGAAGAATAAAATAGTCTCCATCATTATCATGATGAAGATTAGTTTTTTCTAAATTATCAGGATTAAATTTTTTGGGATTCATAACTGTACCCGGGACATGTCTAAAAATTAGAAATTCTTTTGATGAAAGTCTTAAATCATAGCCATAGGATGAACATCCATAACTCAAAACTGGCTTCTGTTGATTATTTGGCTCGAGATGCCTCACCAAATCAGATTGGAAGGGCTTTATCATTCCTTCTGATGCTTTTTGATTTATCCAGAGATCATTTTTAAGCATTTTTTTATGAGCGAAGTTCTGTAAATTGGTTAGCCATTAATAATAATTCTTTGGGTATACCTGTACCAGTAAGGATTACATCTCCAGACATAAATCGGTTTTCAAGTGTTGAAATCAAATCATCCTTTTTGATAATATTCATCTCAATAGCAAGAAAAATTTCATCAAGAATTATTTGATCATTTTCACCAGAAAGTAATTCTTTTTTGCAAAACTTCCATAATTTATAAATAGATTCATGAATAGATTCTTTTAAAATTTTATTATTTTTAATTTCTTCATAATTGTATTGATCAAAGGAATGTGATGATCTTATCCAAGTTAAATTTCCACAAAGCTTTACTGCATTAGCTGTCCCTTGATTAACCCCTCCTTTCATGAATTGAACTAAAAGTACTTTTCTGCCAAGAGCGGCATTTCTTAGCGAATCTCTAATGATAGAGGAATAACTTCCTCTATAAGAAGATTGATAGATTTGGATTTGCCCGTTTTGTGTAAATCGTTTTAAATTTTTTTTGTTCTCAGGAATTATTTTTACATTATCAAGATTACTTTTGGAATAATGATTAGATGAACTAATTACCATTATTTTGGAACTTTATCTATATGCAGTATAGTTAGTTTTTTATTGGCCCTGCATATAGTGTAATTTTACTTAAAAAAGTTTAGATAAATATTGAAACCATGCCTGGGAACTTTAAATAGAAACCAATAAGAATCGAAAATTGTTACTGTTGATACAAGATATTTCAAGGTGTCTTCTTAAATTTTTTTTATAGTCAAGATATTTATGATCCCTTCTTCTCCAGGATTCAGCCGCTTTAATGGGCAACAAGCCGGACAAAGCAAAATTAACTCTGTTGGAGAACGTTTTCCAATAAATAGAACTTTAATGGAAGTAATTAAAGGTCTAGAGGGCGCAAGCACAGAAATGGTTGAGAGATCTAAAACAATATTTTTCCCTGGCGATCCTGCTGAAAGAGTTTATCTGATAAGAAGAGGAGCAGTAAGGTTATCAAGAGTTTATGAGTCAGGCGAAGAGATAACTGTTGCTCTTTTAAGAGAGAATAGTTTATTCGGAGTTTTATCTCTATTAACAGGTCATAGATCTGATCGATTTTATCATTCAATAGCTTTCACAAGAGTTGAAATGATAACAGCACCTGCGAATTCTGTTTTAAGAGCAATAGAAGAAGATGCTTCAGTAGGACTTTTACTTTTGCAGGGTCTTTCAAGTAGGATTCTGCAAACAGAAACAATGATAGAAACTCTTACTCACAGAGATATGTCTTCTCGTTTAGTAAGCTTTTTAATGGTTCTTTGTAGAGACTTTGGAGTCGCCAGTGAAAAAGGTATTACAATAGATTTAAGGCTTTCACATCAAGCTATTGCTGAAGCTATCGGTTCAACTAGAGTAACGATTACGAGATTATTGGGAGATTTAAAAGATTCTGGGCTACTCAATATCGAAAGAAAAAAAATTACAGTATTTGACCCCATAGCTCTTGCAAAAAGATTTAATTGATTCATCATTAATTATGATGTATTGAGTATATGAAATCGTGTGGCCTGGATTTTAATTGTTTTTTTAATATTACTAGGAGGATTAATTGCACCATTTGGTGATCTTCTTGGCACAAGGATCGGTAAAGCAAGATTCAGTATTTTAAAATTAAGACCAAAAAAAACAGCGACAATCGTAACCATAATAACTGGAGGCTTTATTAGTGCTATATCCATTGGATTATTGCTCTTGGTTAGTGAAGAATTTAGGCAAAGATTATTTGTGGATATTCCTTTTTTACAAAAAACATTGGATGACAGTAAAAAGGCACTTATTCCTTTGCAAAAAGAAAGAAGCAAGCTTGAAGCTAAAATTAATGAAAAAGAAAAAGAACTAAATAAACTAAAAAGTGATGTTAAGGAATTTAGAAGTGGAAATGTAGTTATTAAAAGGGGGCAAACTTTATTTATCGCAGAAATTAACTCTAATCCAAATATAAAATCAGATTTAGGAAAGATATATAATACTGCTGATAGATATGTCCAAAAAATAGTAATACCAAGTAAAAAAGAAATAAAAAATATTCTCTTGTGGAGACCTAGTGATATTTCTAAAATTGAAGAAGTTACTGCAAAAAACGGGAGCTGGATCTTATTAATTAAATCAGCAACAAATGTTTTAAAAGGAGATAATTTTGTTGTTGTCTATCCTGATTTGTTACAAAATAAAATTATCCTAAGAAAGGGTGAAGTTATTACGAGCGAAATTTTAGAAAAAAATGAGCTTGACTATAGGAATGTCAATTCAAAAGTTAAAACTCTGTTGACAAAAACGAGCGATAAAATGAGGGTAAGGGGATCTATTGTTAATGAAATTACTACTCGAGGGGAATTTGTAAAAAAAATCAGAGATTCGTTAAAGAATAATAAGAATATTCAATATCAATTAGATGTGGTATCCATTAGGGATAGTAAACCTGCAGAACCAATAATAGTTGATTTGAAAATTACTGAATTATAAACATTTATGTTAAAAGTAATATCTATTGATCCAGGGAAAAATAAATGTGGATTGATAGTAGCTGATTTAGGCGTAAAGAAAGTCGATAAAGCCATCATTGTAAAAACTGAATTACTTGAGGATTATGTGAGAACAATAAATAACAGTGAAGATATAACAAAAATTATTATTGGAAACGGCACAACCAGTAAGGAGATTAGAGAAAAGCTGAATTTTTTTAAAAAAGAAATAATCACATTTGAAGAAAAAAATACTACTTTTAGAGCCAAAGAAAGATATTTTGAATTTTTTCCAATTAGCGGTTTGAAGTTTTTGATTCCTAGGGAGGTTTTTCTTCTGAATAAAAATTTAGATGCTCTTTCAGCTTTAATAATTTTGGAGGATTATTGCAAAATGAAGTTTACTTTGAATCAAGATATAGACTTTAAAACTTGGCTGAAATAATGAACTTATATTCGTTACCAGCTTCTAGCTCATAATCTTTTTTTAATAAAAATCGTAATAAGGCATCTTGAATTAATGCTCTTCCCAGAGGAGGATTCACTAATAATAAACCTTTATTAAAAGACCATGTAAACGTCCATTTAAATTGACTAGCTACCACAACTCCTTTAATTTGCTTTTTCGAGAAGCAATATTCTTTAACGCTTAAATTCGCAATTGTTTCAGGTTTTGAAAGCATTTCTTAAATTTGATCTTTATCAAAAGAATTTAATTCGTTAATTATATGTTCCTCTTTCATGGTGTTAAGTTGTTCAAGGGATTCTATTACTTTTTTATATACTTTATCTAATATTGATTCTTCTTCTAAAGAAATATTCCCTAATACATGAGAAATAGTATTGAAATTTTTTGTTTCTTTGATTGTTGGAGGAGAACCAATACCAATTCTTATTCTATTAAAGTTATGAGTTTGTAGTTTCTCAATGATGCTTTTAAGACCATTATGACCACCGGAGCTCCCTTTTTTTCTGAATCTTATTTTCCCAAGGGGAAGATCTTTATCATCGACTATTATAAAAATTTGATCTAAATTAATTTTGTACCAATCTACTATTGCTCTGACAGCATCACCACTATTGTTCATAAACGTATTTGGTAAAAATAACCTGTAAGTGGAATCTTTAATTTTGAATTCTGAGAAGTAACTTTTAAGTTTATCTTTTAATAAAAAATTTGAATTATATTTTTTTGAGAGATTTTCAAGTAATAAAAAACCAATATTATGTCTACTTTTGGAGTATTTTTTACCTGGATTTCCTAAACCAATTAGATATATTTCATTCATGATTTATAAATATGTCTCTTTTCATTGAGAATTATTAATATATAAATAACTATAACTAAGTAAATAAAAACAAAAAATCCCAAAAAAGTCCTTAAGTGATATTAGGATAAATTATATATTTTTTTGAAGGATATTCGGAAATTTAGTTTCCGTTCCAATCTACTGAAAAACCCTGTAATAAAAGGGATTGGTTATAGATTTGTAGAAGAATAACTAAAAAAACCAGAAGTAAAAGACCTATGATAGTCATCACAGGAACTGCTCCCCAACCAGGTACGACTTTTCCTTGGCCTGAATTACCAATTGCTTTTAAGAGACTTCCTAATGCTGTTTTTTGGCCCATGTTAAATTCACAAAATCGAATATTATTTCGTTATTGTATAAGAACTAATACATAAATTGTTTACAAACTTATCAAAATTGATGCAAACTTTATCATCTGCTCCAGATCCTGCAGTTTCTATAGCAGTAACAATCCTTGCAATACTACTAGCCTTAACAGCTTTTGGTCTTTGGACTGCATTTGGACCCAAAGCTGCAAAGCTTACAGATCCTTGGGATGATCATGATGATTAATCTCTTTGAAAGTATTTCAAAATTTTCCAAAAATACAAAAAGTAAACCTTTTACCATAAATTAAATATAAATTTAATAGGATATAAATCTGTTAGCACACGTAATTCCATGCTTGCCCTTAAAATTTCTGTTTACACTATTGTCTTCTTCTTTGTTGGAATCTTCTTATTCGGATTTTTAGCAAGTGACCCAACTAGAACACCAAACAGAAAAGACTTAGAAAGTCCTCAAGATTAATTCTTATTAATTTAAATTGAATAAAGGAATATCAAAAAAATTAATATTTTCTTCTTTTTTACTTATTAATTTTATTCAGCCAGGAGAATCTTCTGACTTTTACAAAATTCAAAATAGAGATAAAAATTTATTTTTTCAAGAATGGTTGTCAAAATTTATAAATAATAAAAAATCATATTTTTCATTAGAAAATAATAATTTTGAAAGTTTTTTTATAGAAAAAAATTATGCAGAGAAAATTCCAAATACACTTCTAGCTGATCTAAGCCAAAAGCGAGAAGAGTTAGTCATCAAATCAGATAAACAATTTGAAATAAATAATGTTATTTATGCAGAAGGAAACGTATCTGTCTCATACAAAGGTAAACTTCTTAAGGCTGAAAATTTAATTTACGATAAGTTAAACAAAAAAATTACTGCTGAAGGAAATATATTTTTAATAATAGGAGATCAAATTTTTAATGTTTCGAAAATTGAGTATAACTTTGTTAGTGAAAAAGGTTATTTATTAGATGTTCAGGGATTTCTTAATACTAAGACCTTAATTACTGACTTATCCTCAAATTTCAGCTTATCAGATTTCAATAAGATAGAAGGTTTACTTGAATTAAAAAAAAAGGAAGTTTTATATACTCCTGGCATGGTTGAAAATTGGGTATTTTTTGCTGATAAAATGTCTATAGATGGCGAAAAATGGAAAAGTAAAAAGGCTTTTTTCACTAATGATTTACTTGAATTGAAACAAGTTAAATTAGAAATAAATTCATTAGAAGTTATATCTGAAGCAGATAAATTACGATTTAAGTCATCTTTAAATTATTTAATATTTGAAGAAAAAGTATCAATTCCTTTTTGGTACGGGGAAAGAACTTTAACTAAGACTGGGGCAGTAAATTTTTTAAATTTTGCTAACAGATGGAGCATAGGATATGAGAATTTAGATAAGGATGGTTATTTTATTGGGAGGAAATTTAATCCTATAAATTTATTTGATGATTTTGTTATTGAGTTAGAGCCGCAATTTTTAATCCAGCGCTCATTAAATGGTTATACAAATAGTTTTGTTAGAAAGGATGAATCTATTACTTCAGAAAAGGTTCAAAGAAATACAAGTTTTAAAGATTATTTTGCTTTAAAATCACAAATAAAAGGTAGATTAGATAATTGGGATTTGGAATTAGAAAAAAAATTAAATTCGTTTGATTTTGATATTTTTTCAGACGCATTTAGATTAAAAACTAGTTTAAGTAAAAAGATAAATTTTTTAAATACAAAATGGGATAAAAGTTTCTATGGAGTCTACAGAGACAGGGTTTGGAATGGTTCACTTGGTGAAGCAGAAATTTATGCAGGTTTTGGTTCAAAATTATCAAAAGAAAATAATTGGGTAGTTAAGGGCATTCAAAAGACAGAATATTTATCTTTAGGTTTGGCAAATTTAAAGTCAGAGGACTTAAATTCAAAAAATTTGGTAACCAGTATAAAAGGCAGCTTGTTTTATTCTCTAGACCAAAAATTTCCCATAATTATCGAGGATCCTAAAAATAAAGCTATTGATATTTCGTATAGTTATATTCCCGAACCAATAACTAAAGGGTTGAGTCTTAATACTAGATTAGAAGGATCATATTCTCTTTACAACAATGGAAATCATCAAGAATACTTAGGTCTAGGTCTAGGCCCGGAAATAATATTTGGAAATTTTAAAAATAAAAATTTTGACTATACACGTTTGAGTATTTTCCCTTTTTATAAATTTAATAGAGGCGAAAGTGTTTTTAAATTTGACCAAAATTATGAAAATCTTACATTAAATATTGCTTTTGATCAGCATTTATTTGGACCATTTACATTTCAAAGTAATGGCACGTTAAATTTAACTAAGGATGCAGATGATTACGGAAAATTTATAGACTCTAAAGTCTCATTGAATTGGAAAAAAAGATCATACGATTTTGGAATCTTTTATCAACCACATAATCAAATAGGAGGAATATCTTTCAACATATTTGGTTTTAAATAACTAAATTTAATTTGAACTAAATTTTAAATATGGTAATTCGTTAAATTTGTTTTTAATTAAATTTTCATTTTCCAGAAGAGTTGAAGTTGCATCCCATTCTCCGGATAAAAACATTTTTCTTGAGCTTTCCTTAATATCAAGCTGAAAATCTAAATCTTGAGATTTCGCTAGGGAATTTTTTAGATCAATTTCTAAGAATAAAAAATTTTTATCGTTGTATATTTGAATTTTTTGTATTGATTTTTTAGGAAGCGTAAAACAAGGAATTCCAATTGCAAGACAGTTACTATAAAAAATTTCAGCAAAACTCTCCCCTATAATTGCTTTTATGCCCCACCTCATAAGTGCTTGAGGGGCATGTTCTCTGCTTGAACCACATCCAAAATTGCTATTAACAATTAATATTGAGGCATTTTTGTTTTCCTCTAAATCAAAAGGATGCCTTCCTTTTAACGTTTTTCTATCGTCTTCAAAAACAGATTTGCCTAATGAATTAAAGTCAATACACTTTAGGAAACGGGCTGGAATTATTCGATCTGTATCTATGTCATTACCAATTAATGAGATGCACTTACCATTTATTTGCGAAATTCTTCCAATTGGTGGGGAAAACTCTGATTTCATTTAATTATAAATTCTCGAACATCACTGACTTTGCCATTAATTGCAGCGGCAGCCACCATTGCTGGACTCATTAATAGTGTTCTCCCGCTAGGAGATCCTTGCCTACCTTTGAAATTTCTATTACTTGAACTAGCACTAACTTGATTTCCTATTAGCTTATCTGAATTCATTGCTAAACACATTGAGCAGCCTGGCTCTCTCCATTGAAATCCAGAATCCTTAAAGATCTGATCAAGACCTTCTTGTTTTGCTTTATTGGCTACTTTTTCTGAGCCAGGGACCACAAATGCTTTTACATTTTTAGAAACTTTTTTGTTTTTTAATACTTTAGCTGCAACTCTTAAGTCACTGATTCTCCCATTTGTGCAACTGCCTATGAAGCAAACATCTACAGGAGTATCTTTTATCGATTGTCCTGGCTTAAAACTCATATATTCATAAGCCTCCTCAGCAACTAATTTGTCATTCGCAGACAATTCATCTAAAAGAGGAATCTTTTGATTGATACCTATGCTTTGACCGGGAGTAATTCCCCAGGTTACTGTTGGTTCTATTTTTGAAGCATCTAATTTAATTACATCATCATAAACAGAATTTTCATCGCTTTTTAATGATTTCCACCATAAAAGAGCATTATCCCAATACTCATTTTGTGGAGAATATAATTTATTTTTAATGTAACTAAAGGTCTTTTCATCAGGATTAATGTAGCCGCATCTCGCACCACCTTCAATTGACATATTGCAAATAGTCATCCTCTCTTCCATTGATAATTCTTCAATAGCAGGCCCTGCAAATTCATATGCAAAACCTACTCCAGCCTTAACCCCAAGTACATTAATAATGTGAAGCACTAAATCCTTAGCATAAACGCCTTGAGATAATTTTTTGTCACACCAAATCTGCCTAACCTTTAATTTGTTCATGGCTATGGTTTGAGTAGCAAGAACATCTCTTACTTGACTAGTGCCAATACCAAAAGCAATTGATCCAAAAGCTCCATGAGTTGAAGTATGTGAATCTCCACAGGCGATTGTCATTCCTGGCTGAGTTAACCCTAATTCTGGGGCTACCACATGAACTATACCTTGATTTCCACTACCAATATTAAAAAATCTTATTTTATGTTCTAAGCAATTATTCTCAAGTGTTTCAATCATTTGTTCAGCAAGACTATCTTTGAAAGGCCTGCTTTGATTGTCTGTTGGCACAATATGATCAACAGTGGCAACAGTTCTATCAGGGAATTTTACTTTCAAGTTTTTGTCTTTTAAAGCGCCAAATGCTTGAGGACTTGTAACTTCATGGATAAGGTGCAGACCAATAAATATTTGATCAGATCCGCCAGGAAGACTTGAAACTTTATGTAAATCCCAAACTTTATCAAATAAGGTGTCTTGACTCAATTTGTAAAAATAGTTACTTACTATTTGATAATAGAATTAATCTGATGCTGTTCAAACAGAGATTTACACTTAGTGTTTGAATTTCAAATCTACTTCGGGATGAACCAAATAGTTTTTTTAAATTAGTTATATGATTATTCGGTCCTGAAATTGAAATATAGACCATTCCAACTGGTTTATCTTGACTGCCTCCGTTAGGACCAGCTATTCCGCTAATGGATATTGCCCAATCTGCTCCTAATTTCTTTTTTACATTAATTGCCATCGCCTCACAAACTTCCTCAGAAACAGCTCCATATTTCGCAAGCTTTTCTTCAGAAATATTTAATAATGAATTCTTCAGCTCATTACTATAGGAAACAATACTTCCTTTAAAAACTTGAGATGAGCCAGATATTGATGTTAGTGATGAAGATAGAAGGCCTCCGGTACAGGATTCAGCAAAAACAATAGTTTGGTTCCTTTTGGTTAATTCTTTTATTAAAACGCTAGGTAGCGTATCATTATCTTCTCCAAAAATAAATTTCGAAAACTTTTTTTTTAATTTTTCTTTAACAGGTTTAATAATATTCTTTGCTTCTCCTTCATTCTTTGCTCTAGCAGTGATTCTGAGTTTAACCTCCCCTAAGTTTGCATATGGAGCAACAGTCGGGTTTTTAAAATTTAATAGATCCTTTATTTCTTCTGCAACGCTAGATTCTCCAATCCCTGCAAATTTAAGAGTATTTGAAAAAAAGGAATAATTATCTGAGAATTTGGTTTTAATGAAACCAAACGCCGTCTCCTCCCACATAGTTTTCATTTCACTGGGTACTCCAGGGAAAGTAAGAATAGTAAATCCTTTTATTGGTTCCCATATCATTCCTGGGGCGGTGCCCCTAGGGTTATTAATTATTAGAGCATTTTTTGGGAAGAAACATTGTTTCCTCAAGCTAGATGAATCGTCCTGGAGCTTTGAGTTTGGAAGTTTTTGTTTAATTTCATCCCATAAGTGCGGTCTCTCAAAAAGAGATACATTAAAAGATTTGGCTATTGCTTGAGTAGTTAAGTCATCTGGGGTGGGTCCTAAGCCACCCGTTGTAATTAGAAGATTACTTCTTTTCGATATTTCTTGAATTACTTTTGTAATTCGATCACAATTATCACCTACAGTTGATTGCCTAAAGTGATTTAAGCCTAATTGAGACAACTGTTCAGAAATCCATTGAGCATTTGTATTTATAATATTTCCTAAGAGTAGTTCTGTTCCAATAGAAAGAATTTCAACTCCCTTGGAATTAGTATTCATTTAATTGATGCTTCAAGTTTGCCTTCATAAAGAGGAAAACGATTACATAAGGTTAATACTCTTTTTTTACATTGACTTTCAATCAGTGAATCGTTTGGGTTAAGTAATCTATCAGCAATAATTTCGCCAACTTCAGCAAAAGCATTCTCATCGAATCCTCTAGTAGTTAAAGCAGCAGTACCTAATCTTAGCCCGCTGGTCACAAAAGGTGATTCAGGGTCAAATGGAACAGTATTTTTATTTGCAGTGATATTCACTTCACTTACAAGTAAATCAGCAATCTTACCAGTCATGTTGATACTTCTTAAATCTAATAAAACAATATGATTATCAGTGCCTCCACTAACGATTTCAATACCTCTATTTATTAAAGTTGAAGCAAGTACTTTGGCATTTTTTATTACTTGTTTGGAATAATTAACGAAATCTGACTGTAAGGCTTCTCCAAATGCAACTGCTTTAGCGGCAATAATATGTTCTAAAGGACCACCCTGAGTTCCCGGGAAAACAGATTTATCAAATTTTTTTCCAAATTCTTCATCCTTACACAAGATAAGTCCGCCTCTAGGCCCTCTTAATGTTTTATGAGTAGTTGTAGTAACTACATCACAATAAGGTATTGGATTCGGGTGAAGTTTACTTGCTACTAGACCGGCGATGTGTGCAATATCAGCCATTAAGAATGCCCCAACTTCATCTGCAATATTTCTAAACGATTCAAAATCTATTGTTCTTGGATAAGCAGAGTATCCGCAAATGATTAATTTTGGTTTTGTTTCAAGAGCTATTTCTCTTATCTCATCAAAATTTAATTCACTTGTTTCTTTATTCACACCATAGTGAACTGCATTGAACCACTTGCCACTCATATTTACTGGAGATCCATGAGTTAGGTGTCCACCATGAGATAAATCCATCCCCATGATTGTGTCTCCAGGTTTAAGTAGGCTTAGGAAAACAGCAGCATTTGCCTGGGCCCCACTATGGGGTTGAACATTAGCCCAATTTGCATTAAATAATTTTTTTGCTCTCTGAATAGCTAATTCCTCGATTTCATCAACAAACTCACATCCCCCGTAATATCTTTTTTGAGGTAATCCCTCGGCGTATTTATTTGTAAGGACGGATCCTTGAGCCTGCATTACGGCAATTGATGCAAAATTTTCACTTGCGATTAACTCAAGATGAGTTTCCTGTCTATTTTTTTCAGAGTTGATAAATCTAGATATTACTGGATCACTTTCTTTAAGATTTTGAAGGATATTCATTGAATTTGAGAAGCAATACCCATAATATAGACGATATTTTTTAGAAAAATATAAAAAGAATATTTCAGAATTTTTAACGCGCCTGGAGAGATTCGAACTCCCGACACCCTGATCCGTAGTCAGGTGCTCTAATCCACTGAGCTACAGGCGCATAATTATGTAATATCTCTGTTTCAGGGTCTCTTAGTCAACTAGATTTCGGGTAAAATATCTATTATTAACAATCTAATTATTAATATGCCTATAAAGTGGTACGGAAATGGTGATTTGGAAGATCCTATCTATAAACATTTTTCTCGAATAGTAAATTTCGTTATTCACTGTATGATTTTTACTGCGATTGTAAGTGGAACATGGCTTTTAAAAGAAATCAAATATGAAATAGCTTTTTTTAATAATTTTGCAATTATCTGGTCAGTTCTTTTGGCCTCCCATTTACTTTTCGTAATTTTAAAAAAACCTAAAGATACTTCAAAACAATCATCTTAAATCAATTTTATATTTATGGACTCTCAGATACGAATTAGTGATCTAGAAAATATTATTTCAGAAAAGGTTTTTATAAAAATAGAGAAGTGGAATTTATATCTTGGAGATGCTGGCCTAGCTAGAGATCTTGCTATTGAATGTATAAGCAATAAAGATCAAGGACCATTGGAGGCTGCAAAAATAAGTTTGAAAGCAATAAATGTAAAAGTAGGGGATGGTGTTAAATGTATTCCACTTATTAATTTAATAACTACTTCGCAAATTCTAGAATTAGAGGAGATTTTGGAAAGTTTTTTTGAAAACTAAATCTTTTGTTAAACTTTAAATTTATTTACTTTAAAGAATTTTGTAAGTAAAAAATAAATTACAAAAAAAGTTAGAGATCCAAATATTAATGATAAAAATTCTCCTAGATTTGAATTTAATTTATTCGTAGTTTTGAGAATAGTAAAACAAAGTGTGCTACCTATAAATGCTGCTAATGACATAAGGCTGATTTTCCTCAATAAATCAAAGTTAGGCAAAGGGATATCTTCATTTCGCAGATTAAATGAAAGCAAAATACAAACTATAAAGTTGACTATTACTGAAGATAAAATTATTCCTACAACTCCGAAATTATATGGAGAAATATTCCCAAAATTCTTAATTGGGGCACCAATTAAAAACCAATCAAAAAACACGTTAAATATAATCCCTGCAAATGAAGTCTTGAAAGGTAAGTTTGTTTTCTCTATAGAATAGTAAGTTCTTACTAATAAATCTCTATAAAGATAGAAAGGTATGCCAACTGCATAAGCAATTAATATATTCTTTACTTTTAAAGCCGCTGAATAATCAAAAGACCCTCTTTGAAAAACTAATTGTACGATTTGATTATTGAATGTTATGAAAAATCCAGTTAAAAAAATAGCTGTCAAGAAACAGTACTCTATCCCAGTTATCAATTTTTTTTGGAGACCTCTATTGTCTTTATCACTTCTCAATTTAGAGAATTTTGGAAGTAATGGCAAAATCAAAGAGTTAGATAATATGCCTAAGGGAGCTTGTATAAGAAAGTTTCCGTAAGCTAGTCCAGATGCTGCTCCTTGAAAACTTGAAGCAAAAAACATATCGATAAAAACATTAATTTGACTTAGACCTGATGAGAAAGATGCTGGAATAATTAGTTTGAAAATCCTACTTTCTTCATTTTTAAATAAATTGAAGGTTGACTCTAATCTCAAAAGACCAATTTTATTTATTTCAAAAATTTGAACAACAAACTGAATTAAAGTTCCTGTCAAAGTTGCAAAAGCTAGTAATCCCGTGACGTTAAAGAAATGAGAAGATGTATTTTCTTGGTTGAAAATCCAACTAAATAAAATAAAAAAAATTGTAGTTAAGCTTGTTATTGCTGGACTTACACTTGATAAAAAAAATTTTCTTTGGGAATTTAAGGCGCCAAAGCTTAAACCTATGAAGCCGGATAAAGGGATGCAAGGTGTAAGTATTTGTAATTGGTAAGTAGCAATAGATTTAGCTTCCGAACTTAAATTTGGGGCTAATAATTCAATTAATAAACTGGAATTCGAGTAAATTAATATGGCTAAAATGAATAATAATATTGAAAGTTTTATGCTTACTTGAGTTAAAACAATTGCTCCATTTTTTTTGCTGAGCGGAGTTAAAACTGCAACGACTGCGTTATGTAATGGACCATTAATTCCTCCAATTATTATTAGCAAAAAACCAGGAATTATATAGGCATAATTAAACGCGTCGTATGTTACCCCAACTCCAAAAGCAGCAGCTATGAATATTTGTCTTATACATCCAGCTAATTTACTTAGACTAGTACCAAATGAAATTGAAAAAACATTATTTTTTAAAAATGAATGCATTTGAATTTGTCTAAATTTTCAAGAAGTTTAAGTTTCAATTATATTTGATTTTTAACTAAAGACATATTTATGAATGATCGGATAATTGAATTTGACCCATTGATTGAAGGGGTTTTAATCAAGAGGTACAAAAGGTTTCTCGCAGATATTAAATTAGAGAATGGAGAGGTAGTAACTGCTCATTGTGCTAACACAGGCCCAATGAAGGGACTTTTGAGAGAGGGTGCAAAAGTAAGAATAAGTGTTTCCCCTTCGCCAAAAAGAAAATTACCTTTTACTTGGGAACAGATATGTGTTTTTGATACAAAAAACGAGGAGGTTTGGGTAGGTGTTAATACACAATTTGCAAATAAGTTAATCAAAAAGGTTATTGAGAAAAATCTGCTAAATGAAATAATTGGTGAAATAGAGACAATTAAGTCTGAAGTTCCCTATGGAAAAGATAAAAAAAGCAGAATTGACTTTTTTTTAACTCCAAAATCTTCAAATCCTGATAATCGTAACATTTACATAGAGGTTAAAAATACGACTTGGATTAAAGAAAATGTAGCTCTATTCCCAGATACAGTAACGAAAAGAGGCCAAAAACACCTCGTGGAATTAAAGGAATTAATTCCTGAAAGTAAAAGTGTTTTAGTCCTTTGTATTGCGAGAAAAGACGCTTGTTTTTTTGCTCCTGGAGATGACGCAGATCCCTTGTACGGCAATCTTTTTAGAGAATCCCTAAGTGCAGGAATGATAACTATTCCATGTTCCTTTGAATTTCATAAAGACCACATATCATGGAAAGGAATCAAACCTTTGAAATACATAAAATCTTGATATTTTCAAATTCTTAAAAAAAAAAATTTTTAATTTAACAGATATATTTTTGAGATGCAACTATAAAATTGGTAACAACGACTACTAGACACTAATAAGTTTTTTGAGCAAAATTGAATATGAAAGGAAACAGCACAAACTGTTTTTTTGCAGATCTAATTTTTTTTTATGACCACTGCTTTGCAAACGCCTCAAAGGCGCTCTAGGTCCAAATTACAAGATGCAAGTCTTGTTAATGGACCTATGCTCCTTTTGAGGAGTATTCGAGGATTTAGTTCAAACCGCTCTATGTTGTGGCTTGCGACTGTTCCTTTAGCTTTGTTTGGTTTAGGTATTTTTAATCTTTCAGCTCACGCAGCTGATTTACCTGAGTTGAATGCAGCTTTTCTTGCTAACAATTTATGGCTTTTGATCGCTACTATTTTAGTGATCTTTATGAACGCTGGTTTCGCTATGGTTGAGGCAGGTATGTGTCGTTCTAAGAACGCAGTAAACATCCTTGCTAAAAACCTATTCGTATTTGCTTTAGCTGTAACCTCTTATTGGTTTATCGGCTATTCATTAATGTACGGAGGAAGTGTTGCTGACGGATGGCTTTATTTTGGCGGCTTATTTTTTGATCCAACAGTTACTGCAGATATGGTAACTGATGCTGGATTAGTCCCAACAGTTGATTTCTTGTTCCAGTCTGCATTTGCAGGAACTGCGGCAACTATCGTATCCGGTCTTGTTGCTGAAAGAGTTAAATTTGGAGAATTTGTTGTTTTTGCTGTTGTATTAACTGCATTTATATATCCAATTGCTGGTAGCTGGAAATGGAATGGTGGTTGGCTTGATTCTTTAGGTTTTGTAGACTTTGCTGGTTCTTCAATTGTTCACTCAGTTGGAGCATGGGCGGGTCTTGTAGGAGCTATGCTTCTTGGACCAAGAATTGGCAAATACTCTGATGGGAAACCACAGGCTATGCCAGGACACAATATGGCTATAGCTACTCTAGGTGCATTAGTTCTATGGATAGGTTGGTATGGTTTTAACCCCGGTTCTCAACTTGCTATGGATCAATGGGTTCCATATGTTGCTGTAACAACTACTTTGGCAGCAGCAGCTGGAGCTATTGGTGCAACTATTGTTTCAACATTAACTTCTGGTAAGCCTGATCTTACAATGATAATTAACGGAATCCTTGCTGGTTTAGTTAGTATCACTGCTGGTTGTGGTGATATGACTCTTGCTGGAGCCTGGTTCGCAGGACTAGTAGGAGGAATAATCGTTGTATTTTCTGTTGCAGCACTTGATGCCGCTGAGATCGATGATCCTGTAGGTGCATTCTCCGTTCACGGAGTTTGTGGTGTATGGGGTACTGTAGTTATCGGTCTTTGGGGTACAGCTGTACAAGGTGATGGAGCAGGTATGGGATTGTTCAATGGTGGAGGTATTACCCTTCTTCTTGTTCAAGCTCTTGGTGCCGCAGCTTATGCTATTTGGACACTAGTTACTTGCTGGATTGCTTGGTCTGTAATTGGAGGACTATTCGGTGGAATCCGGGTTTCTGAAGAGGAAGAGACTCAAGGATTAGATATAGGAGAGCATGGTATGGAAGCATATCCAGACTTTGCATCTGCTAAATAATCTAATTTAAAATTTATTTAAGAAACCTGACTTATGTCAGGTTTCTTTTTTTTTTAGGAAAATTATTTGAAATGTTGTAATATCTAAAAATGGATACTCAAGCTTTTAGAAGATCTCTGCATCATTCTGACAGGTACAACAGAAGGGGTTTCGATTCCCCAACAAAAAGAGCCCAAGCTTTAGAACAAGCTTACCAAAGTGATTTGATAAGTTCTATTAGGGATAATGGTTTTACTTACAATAAAGGCCGACTAAATATTAAGTTAGCCCAAGCCTTCGGTTTTTGTTGGGGAGTGGAAAGAGCTGTAGCAATGGCTTATGAAACTAGAAGACATTACCCAAATGAGAATATTTGGATAACAAATGAAATAATTCATAATCCCTCGGTTAATGATCATTTAAGAAAAATGAATGTAAAATTCATTTCAGCTAAAAACGGAATAAAAGATTTTTCTTTAGTTTCTAATGGGGATGTTGTTATACTTCCTGCTTTCGGAGCTACTGTTCAAGAAATGAAACTCTTGCATGAGAAAGGTTGTCATATCATTGATACAACTTGTCCTTGGGTTTCTAAGGTTTGGCATACAGTTGAAAAACATAAAAAACATGTTTTCACATCTATAATCCACGGAAAGTTTAAGCATGAAGAAACTCTTGCTACTAGTTCATTCGCGGGTAAATATTTAGTTGTACTTGATCTAGAAGAAGCAAATTATGTATCAGATTATATTTTGGGTAATGGAAACAGAAATGAGTTTATGAACAAATTTTCTAAAGCTTGTTCTGATGGATTTGATCCTGATAAAGATTTAGATAGAGTTGGAGTTGCTAATCAGACAACCATGCTTAAAAGCGAGACTGAAGAAATTGGGAAAATTTTTGAAAGAACGATGTTAAAAAAATTCGGACCAGAAAATTTAAATAGTCACTTTTTAGCTTTTAACACAATTTGTGATGCAACTGAAGAAAGACAGGATGCAATGTTCTCTTTGGTTGATGAAGATCTTGATATTCTTGTTGTTATTGGAGGATTCAACTCTTCTAATACTACTCATTTACAAGAAATAGCAATCACTAAGAATATTTCTTCTTTTCACATAGACAGTCCTGAAAGGATTTTAGTTGAAGAAAACTCAATAATGCATAAACCATTAGGATCAGGCTTAGAACTAAAAAATAATTTTTTGCCTAGTGGAAATATTAATGTTGGAATTACTTCTGGCGCATCTACTCCTGATAAGGTTGTAGCTGATGTTATAGAAAAGTTAATTAAAATAGCCTCCTAACTTATCAAAATTATTTCAAACTTTGCTTAGTTTTCTTAATTTATTTCTTAGATATTTCCTAAAGATCAACTTTATTAACTAGAATAATTTAAATATTTATGCAGTATGGAAGACAAAACGCAGTCTAATCAAGTTCAGGCAACCAGTATTAACAGAAATAAAGCTCCTCAAAAAGTTGAAGTTGTAGTTGCTAATCCATCCTCAGGTACAGAAGTTAATATCCTTGGTGAACTATCGATCTTTATTTTGCGAATTGGTTTTTGTGTATTGATGATTCATCATGGTTTAGAGAAACTTCAGGATCCACAGGGTTTCGCCGAGTTTGTTGTTGGTAAATATTTTCCATTTTTACCAGGGGATCCTGTTATCTGGACTTTTGGAGCAGCTATCACCCAATTAGTTTGCCCTTTAGGATTGGCTACAGGGATTTTTGCAAGGCTTTCTTCTCTTGGCCTTTTCTCTACAATGGCATTCGCGGTCTATTTTCATCTCCTTGATACAGGGCTAGAAGGTTTTCCTCTGGCAGTAGTCGAAGGTCATAATTATGCTTTTGAATTGTCTTTTATATATGGGGCTATTTCTCTCTACTTTTTATGTGCAGGTCCAGGAAGGCTTTCTTTATTTAGAAAGACTAACAAGATTACATATTATCCAAAATCAACATAAATTAATGCAAAAAATGCCTTTTTTGGGTAAACACCATCGACATTCCTTTAGAATTACACATATCAATACTTTCTTGGTCTCTTAGGCTCCCTCCAGGTTGGACAATAGCTTTTATACCATACTCATTCGCAAGTTCTACAGTATCTGCAAATGGGAAAAACCCATCGCTTGCCAAGACTGCATCCGTACATAACTTCCCAGCAGCTTTTAATGCAATTTTTGCTGCTCCAACTCTATTCATTTGCCCAGCCCCAATCCCAATAGTTTTTTGGCCTTTTGCAATAACAATTGCATTAGATTTCACGTGCTTACAAATTTTCCATGCAAAATTTAAATCTAAGCTCATTTGATTACTCGGATATTTTTCAGTTACTGAAATCCAACTTTTAGTTTTTTCTTCACTATCATCAGTGTCTTGAACAAGTAATCCTCCCATTATTGATTTAGTAGAGGTTTGGTTATTTTTGGGAAGTTGATCTTTTGAAAACTTTAAAATTCTTAAATTTTTTTTGATTTTTAAAATTTCTAGAGCTTCTGCATCAAAAGATGGAGCTACTACACATTCTAAGAAAATATCTTTGAGCTTAATTGCGGTCTCACTATCTACATTTGAATTAAAAGCTACTATTCCTCCAAAGGCACTAACTGAGTCGCATTCCAAAGCATTCAAAAATGCTTGAGAGGCTGAATTACTTATTGAGGCCCCACAAGGATTATTGTGTTTTAGAATGACAGAAGCGAATGTTTTTGTTATAGGTTCACCTTTTTCTTCATAGCCAAATTCTAAAACCGTTGAAAGTGCTGATTCAAGATCCAATAGATTGTTATAACTTAACTCTTTACCTTGTAATTGTTCTGCTGATTTCCATCCAAGATTATTTAAACCATACCAAAAAGCTTGTTGATGAGGATTCTCCCCATATCTTAGGGTTTTGATTAGTGGATAAGATTCAATATATCTAGATGATTGCAAACCTTTCTCTTTACTTATCCAATTTGATATTGCAGTATCATAGTCAGCTGTATGTTGAAAAGCTTCAAGGGCTAATCTTGATTTGTATGTTTCATTTAACTCTCCTTTTTTATTTTCTTCAAGAAATTCTTTATATTGGCTAGGATCGACTAAAACGGAAACATCTTTATGATTTTTAGCAGCAGAACGAATCATTGATGGCCCTCCGATATCGATATTTTCAATAGCATCTTCCCAGTTAGATCCCATTTGTACAGTTTTCTTGAAAGGATATAAATTGACAACTACCAAGTCAATTAGTTCAAGATTATTAGCTTCTACATCTCTTTGATGTTCCTTATCAGTTCTTTTAGCTAATATTCCTCCGTGTATTTTTGGATGTAATGTTTTAACCCTTCCTCCAAGAATTTCTGGAGAATTAGTAAAATCTGCAACTTTAATAACTGGAATTTTTGCCTCCATTAAATGTTTGGCAGTTCCTCCGCTTGATAGAATTTTATAATTAAATTGTTCTATCAATTCCTTACAAAAAGGAACTATATTTTTTTTATCAGAGACACTTACTAAAGCTAATGGAGACATTATGGGAAAGTTTACTTACTTAAGAATATAAACATGAAATACGACATAGATCATGAATTTGTCTCGATTAGCTCTCAAACAGCAACTCATAGAATAATTCTGACACATGGTTGGGGAGCCGATGCAGATGACCTTTTAGCACTTGGGAAGGAGATCACAGAAAAAATAAATCTTGATTTCGAAGTAATTTCTTTGAGAGCACCTGGATTACATCCAAGTGGTCAGGGCAGACAGTGGTATGGTTTGTACCCACATGATTGGAAAGGTGCTGAGGTTGAAGTAAATAAACTGCTAGGCACATTAAAAAAATTTGATACTGATCATATTTCACTAAGAAAAACAATTTTGTTAGGTTTCTCTCAGGGAGCAGCGATGGCAATTGATGCAGGTTTTAAATTAAATTTAGGATTAATTGTTTCTTGTAGCGGTTATCCTCACCCAACCTGGCTTCCAAAAAATCAATGTCCACCATTAATCATCAGTCATGGATTATATGACGATGTAGTGCCTATAGAAGCTTCAAGATTTATTTATGAAAAAGTTAAAAAAAAGTCTTCTAACTTTTGTGAACTAATAGAATTTGATGGATTTCATGAAATTGATTTAAATTTAGTTAATATTATTAGTTCAAAGATGAGTATTTTTTAAACAAAAGCATATTCGTATTCTTCGATCTCTTCCCAATCATCCGCGGTTAGTTCCAAACCTTCAAATATTTTTTCTTCACCAATTCCTTCAACTACATGTTTTAGTGATGGAAATAAAAAATGATTTTCTTCAGCATATTGAGCACTAAATAATCCTTTTTCTCCCCAAAAAAACCTATCAGTAGTATGTTCATTTCTTCTGACGTTAAAAACTGAAGGAGCAGATAACTCATTTTCAGCTATAAATCTTCTTGCAGCGGTAACTGGTTTATGTTTGCCAGTTTCGATATGATAAATAGGTACATGTGCCATGACTCTTTGACCAGCTAGTCTTCTTCTACTGATTCTTTTTCTTTTTTTTGACATTGATTGGTACTCCTGAAATTATTAATGAGATTAGTCTTATTTATTTTTACTAATCTTATATCTGTGATTTTGAATTCACTTTAATTACATAGAGGACCCATCAACCTCTGATGTAGCTTAAAATATGATCAAATGTTCATATTTAGGGCTGGCAAAAAAAGTCAGACCACTTTAAATATCTTAATACTTTTTTCAGATTTTACAAGCCCTTTTCAAATTTTTCCGAATAAATACTCAAAATTTTATTAATTATGAATCTATCTAAAAAATTTGAAGAACTAATTTTTAAACAGTTAGAGAGTTTTAGTTGTTCCATGGGAGTGACTCATTTAGTGATGTATCTTGCTTCAGCTAAACAAGGGTCTAAAGCTTCTTTTGTAATGATTGGTCAATGGCCTAATGTTGATAGGCTATTAGTACCTATAGAAGATGATCCTTTACTAAAAGTTTCTTCTCCTAATAGAAGGTGGTACCCTCTGCAAGAAAACGATATTCTTTTAGGAGTTCTTAGGGTGGAAACTGATTTTGAGGGAGGTAATTGGCCACTTTCTCTCGATTCAAGATTGAAAGCTCTTTCAATATCTCTAGCTAAATGCGTCTCTATAGAGTTAGAACGTCAAAATAACAATGAAGAAATTAATTATTTAAAAAATCAGGTCAATGTCATAATTCATCAATTGAGGAATCCATTGGCGGCCCTTAGAACATATGCAAAATTACTAATAAAAAGACTTGGTTCAGATGGTGATTCAATTGCAATAGTAGAACAAATGATGATAGAGCAAAAACAAATTAATCAATATATGAAATCTTTTGAGCAATTAAATTCACCTATTCAACCTCCTCTTGAAATTGGAGAAGAAAGATTATTATTGCCACCAAATTTAGATAATAAGAAGATAATAACTATCCAAAGTTTATTGAGGCCAATTTTGGAAAGAGGGAAAGCTAATGCGAAATTAGAAAATAGAAATTGGACTGAACCTTCGTTTTGGCCAGATTGGACTCTAGTTCCAATAGAAGCAAAATATAGTGTAATTGCAGAAATCGTAGCCAATTTACTTGAAAATGCTTTTAAATATGCCCAAAATGACGCTGAGATTGGAATCGCCGTTACAAGCCAAGGACTTTGTATATTTGATGATGGAAAAAAAATAACCAAAAATGAAAATGAGAAGATTTTTCAAAAGGGTTTTAGAGGATCTGCCTCAAAGAAGAAGGAGGGCACCGGTGTTGGACTTTTTTTAGCACGAAAATTAGCAAAGCAAATTGGAGGAGACTTGAATTTGCTCCAAAAGTCATCAATTTATGAAGTTGAAGAATTAAAAGATCTTAAGAAGAAAAATATTTTCTATTTAAAAATTCCTATAAAAGAATTGCATACAAAAATAACATTGTAGTTTCGACTAGTACAATACTCGCACCGCATGCATCTCCATTGAAGCCTCTAAGTTTATCCCCCAGTATGTTTGGGATAGAAAAACTCAGAAAAATACCAATTAAAATAAGAAATAAAAATTTAATTAATATTGCTCTGGATGTAATTGAAAATAATTGGTATACAACGAAAATTGAGAGAAAAATAATTGAAATCACAGATTCTTGTTTAAATCCATTCCAAAACTTTTTATGACTAATAGATTTTTTCTTATAACTTATATATTTAAAATTTTCTATAAAAAATAAATTTGAAAATCTTCCCCAAAATAAACATATTGGCAAAACAATCATTATTTGGTTTTGAATTTTAAGTATGCAAGCAATTTGAATTAAGGTTATAAAAACTAAAGATTGAACTCCAAAGGATCCAACCTTACTATCTTTCATAGCTTTTAAACGTTTCTTTTTTCCGGCAAAAATACCATCAAAAGTATCCATTAAACCATCTAGGTGTAGACCACCAGTAATTAAATATCCTGAAGCTAAACAAATTAATGTAGATGCATAAATGGACCAAGAGTTTGCTCTAAAAAAAATAAAAATATAACTCTGTATTGTTCCAATAAAAAATCCTAAAGGTGGTGCAAATTGTGCAATATTTGTAAATTCGGGACTAATTAAAGGTATCTTTGGAAATGTCGTGTAGAAAATCCAAGATCCTGCCAAATTTTTTATTAAATATTTTTTGATGAGATAAAAATAGATTCAATATTAAATAATAGGGTAAATTAATAAAAAGGATCAAAAAATTTTATAATTTATCGTGTTTAAATTTGAAATTACTTCGAGTTGCAGTAATACAGGGGCAAGAACTGGTATATTTCATACCCCAAATGGTCAGGTAAATACTCCAAGATTTATGCCAGTAGGTACTTTGGCCACAGTTAAGGGAATTTCATCTAAACAGTTAACCTCTACAGGATCAGAAATGATTCTCTCAAATACCTTTCATCTTCATTTACAACCTGGAGAAAAATTAGTTAAAGAATCTGGTGGAATACACAAGTTCATGAATTGGTCTAAGCCTATTCTTACTGATTCAGGAGGATATCAAGTTTTTAGTTTAGCCAAATTGAATAATATTTCTGATAAAGGTGTGGAATTTAAAAATCCAAGAGATGGTAGTAATGTTTTTTTATCTCCTGAAAAAGTAATGCAGATTCAAATGGATCTTGGCTCGGATGTTGCGATGGCTTTTGATCATTGTCCTCCCCATACAGCTAACGAAAATGATATTGAGGACTCTTTACAAAGAACTCATTCTTGGTTGCAAAAGTGTGTTGAGACTCATCAGAAATCCAATCAAGCATTATTCGGAATAGTTCAAGGTGGTAAGTATCCGAGATTAAGAGAATTAAGTGCAAAATTTACAAGTTCTTTTGATCTGCCTGGAATAGCAGTGGGAGGGGTAAGCGTTGGAGAGGCAGTTGAAGAAATACATAGTGTAATTAATTACGTCCCGAAATTCTTACCAATAAACAAACCTAGATATTTAATGGGCATAGGCTCTTTGAGAGAAATTTCTTTAGCTGTTGCTAATGGATTCGATATATTTGACTGTGTTTTGCCTACACGACTAGGAAGACATGGGACTGCATTTTTTAATGATGAAAGATTGAATTTGCGAAATGCTCGATTTAAAAATGACTTTTCCCCAATAGATAAAACTTGTAAATGCGAAACCTGTAAGTCTTATTCTCGTGCATATTTACATCATCTAATTAGAAATGACGAAATATTAGGACTCACACTAATAAGTTTGCATAATATTGCACATTTAATAAGATTTACTAATTCAATTTCTACATCAATTAAACAAAATTGTTTTACAATTGATTTCGCTCCTTGGAAAACATCCTCTATTGCTCACCATACGTGGTAACGTCTTATCATAATTAATTAATTTATTAAAAAGGTGTTCTTTCTATTCAATACATTCGCTGAATTGCCAGAAGCTTACAAGGCTTTTGCTCCAACTGTTGATGTTCTTCCACTTATTCCTTTATTTTTCTTTTTGTTGGTTTTTGTTTGGCAAGCTGCAGTTGGATTTAAATAAACTTTTATGCGTATAGATAATTAGTCTTAGAAGGGATTTTCAAGTAAAATTGCATCTCCAGAATTTTCTACTGCACACTCTATAAAATCAGCAATTTTTAAAGCTCTGGAGGCTTGTTCACCATCTACTTCGGGTGTTTCTTTGCCTTGAACACATTTAAGGAAATGCTCCAGTTCTGCATAAAGAGGCTCGATAGAGGTTGTACTAACTTCTTCGACAAATCCATCATTTCTATAAACTAATTCACCATGCTCTGCTGTATATGATTCGTGGGATTTTCTATGAATTTGTAGAGAGTGATTTAAGAAATCAGTTTCTACAAGCCCATTTTGGCAATGAGCACTTAAACTTCTAATTTTTTTGTGGCTCATCTTGCTAGCCGTTAAACTTGCAATAACATTATTTTTAAAAACTAAAGTAGCATTGACATAATCTATTAAACCTTCGCTATTTCTACCTCCAACAGCTGCTAGTTTTTGTATTTTTGAATTTACAAGCTCTAAAACAAGATCAATGTCATGAATCATTAAATCCATTACCACAGACACATCATTTGCTCTATCAGCATGCGGACTATGCCTTCTTGCTTCCAAAACAACAATTTCCTCGTTATTAACAATTTTATTTAATTCTCTAAAAGCAGGATTAAATCTTTCAATATGCCCAACTTGTAAAAGACAATTACCTGCATTAGAGGCATCTATTAAAGATTTTGCTTCTAACTCGTTAGCTGCAATTGGTTTCTCTATGAGAACATTTTTACTTGCTTTAAGACAATCTAGCCCTACTTTATGATGAAGTAGTGTTGGGACAGCTATACAGATAGCATCAACTTTCGGAATTAAGTCCTTATAATCCTTGAACCATTCACATTGAAATTGCTCAATAGCTAATTTACCTCTCTCTTCATTTGGATCTGCGACCCCAATGAGATTTGCATCTTTGAGTAAACTTAGTACTCGAGCATGATGCCAGCCCATATTTCCTATACCTATGACTCCAACCTTTACGGGTGATGAGGTTGGTTGCATAATTTCAAATCCAAATATTAATTATCATTATCCTCTATTGGTAGCCATATTTAGCTTTTGGGAAAGATTATTTTAACACGATCAATTTTTGGACCTGACATAGATATAACTTCAAATTTGATGTTATTAAAATCTAAAACGTCGCCAATTTTTGGAACCATTTGAAATTTTTCTAGCAGAAATCCAGCAAGGGTATGGTAGTCTGCACCTTCTGGAATGGAACATCCTAACTTTTTATTGATATCCATAATTTCTGATTTTCCAGCTATTGACCACTTTTTAGAAAAATTATCTAACATTCTCATATCTGAATAAATTCTATTGTTGAGCATTTCCTCTCCAACTATTTCTCCATTCAGATCAGCTGCAGTTATGAGCCCCTCTGTTCCACCGTGTTCATCAACTACTAGTAAGAAAGGATTATAGTCTCTGACAATTGGTAATATTTCTGCAAGAGAACATGTTTCTATTATTTTTGTGACTGGTAAAAGGAAGGGTTCTAATAATGTATTGGCTTCCATTTCACCTTTTGATATTGGCTTAGCTAGATAACGCAAATCTAATACACCTAATACATCATCTAAAGACTCATCAATTACAAAGAAGCGAGCATGGCGAGTTTTATCTACTTGTTTCATAAGTTCTGAAAAGGTTATATTTTTTGGCAAAGTTACCATTTCAGATCTTGGAATCATTACTTCTTTAACCTGTGTATCTTTTAAAGCAAAAACTCCTTCAAGAATATTCTTCTCATCTGGTTTTAAACCTGTTACGTTATCCGTTTCAATAAGAGTTTCTAACTCTCCTGCGGATAAACCCGAATTTAAAGAATCCCATTTGTTATTTAAATTGAAGAATCCTAAACAGGCGCTAGCCAAGAATTCTATTAACTTAACTATAGGATTCATACCTTTTCGAACGGCATCGAAAATTGTGGTTAACCTTAATGCAGCAGATTCGGGATTACTAATTACTAAAGCTTTAGGAATTAGTCCAGAAACAAGAGTAACAACTAAAACAACAAATAAAAATAATAGAAGATCATAAAATCTATTTGACAAAATATTGCTTTTCCAATAATCATTTGCCAGATTATTGCTGAGCCATCCAATTGCGATTAATGAGATTGTTACTCCAAATTGAGAAGCAATTAATGAAGATCTAAAGCGTTTTTGAATTTTTAAAATTGAAAATGCTACTTTCTTTTTTTCTTCTATTAACCTTAAAACTTTACTTGGCCTTATTAATAAAAAAGAGAGTTCACTCGCTGCGAAAAAAGCTGGGAAAAATAAAAGCAATAAAAGTAGAGTTATTTTCATTCAATGATAAATGAATATATGGGGGTGGCGAGGATCGAACTCGCCTTAGCCAAATTATGAGTTTGGTGCATTCACCAGATTGCTACACCCCCAAAAGATTTTATGTAATTTTAATTACATTGAATTTCAATATACAATATAGAAATAATATTTCAAAAAACACCTCATTAGGAAGTTTTTGTGAGATTTCTTTTTTTTCTTCTAATCTTTAAATATAAATTTAACTTTTACTAATGGGCAATTTTTCGGAAAAGTATAATTCAAATAGATCAAAATTGTTAAAGCAGTTAATTGAAAAATCTTATAAGAAAGGAAACTTCACTTTATCCTCAGGAAAAAAAAGTAGTCATTACTTTAACTGTAAACCAGTATCGTTAAATGGAGAAGGCCTAAACTTAATAAGTGATTTATTTTTAGATTTAAAGGATTCAAGGTCAAAAGCTGTAGCAGGATTGACATTAGGTGCAGATCCTCTTGTTAGTGGACTAATCGTCAAAGCAGCCTCGCAAGGACTAGACCTTAATGGTTTAATAATTCGGAAAGAAATTAAAAAATATGGTACCAAAGCTGGAATTGAGGGACCTATATTAGAAGAAGGAACTTTGGTAACTGTCTTAGAGGATGTTGTTACAACTGCTGGTTCAGTAATAAAAGCTATAAAAAAGTTAAGAGAAAATAATTATGTTGTTGAGGAAGTTTTGTCTATAGTTGATAGGCAAGAAGGGGGATGTGAAGCCCTTAACTATGAAAATGTTAAATTAAAGAGTCTTTTTACAATAAAAGACTTTTTATAATTATCAAAAAATGCAAGATATAAAAAAAAAGTTTTGGTTTGAAAAATTTGATTGTTTTTCTGTTACTGGAAAAGATGCCAGGAGATTTTTAAATGGATTAACAACGAGTAATATTCTAAATTCGGAAAATAAAATTATAAAAACTTGTTGGTTAACTCCAAATGGACTTCTAAGGTCATTAATTGAAATTAATTTTTTAGAAAGAAACTTAGAAGTAATTATATTGGCGGGTAATACTCATGAAATAATTGATTACTTTAATCAAATTATATTTCCAGCGGACGATGTATCTTTAAGTGAACCGTTCTTGATGAATAGAATTCAGGAAATCGATGAAACTAGTTCATGGAGAACTTACCAACCTATCTTCTTCAAAACAGAAGATAAAGAATGTGAAATATATAAAAATAAACTAAATTTACTGAATCCAAATGATTTAAAACTTTGGAAGATTAATCAGGCAATACCCTCATTAGAAATGGAAATAAACGGAAAAAATAATCCTCTTGAACTAGGTTTGAAAGATCTTATAGATTTTAATAAAGGTTGTTATTTAGGACAAGAAACAATGTCAAAAATAAAAAATGTTTCTTCCTTAAAACAGGAAATAAGAATTTGGAAATCAATTGAATCTAATTTGAATTTAAACCTAGAAGACAAAAATTTATATATAAATTCCGCCAAGGATATTTCTGTAGGCAAAATCACTAGTTTTTTTAAATCAGATTCTCAAATAAAAGGTTTAGCAATGATTAAAAGAAAATATTTAGATGAAGCAAGTTATTTTTTTTCAGAAATTTTTGGAACAATTATTATTAATAAATCTGTAGGATCAATTTTTCTTTAATTGATTTTTGATTAAATATTCTGCAATTTTTAGAGTAGCCAAACAATCATCTTTATTATATTGGATAATTTTTTTTAAAAATATTTCGTTTTTTGTAATTTGATATTGAATCCACCAATAAAGGGCTTTCGAGCCACTTACATTTTTCTGCATCCATTCAAATCCAAGCCAGTTAGAAACTGTTTTTAAGCCATAGTTTTTTAGTGGTAATATCCAAGACTTTCGTATTAAGGTATGTAAGTCTATAAATCTTGAGACAAGTGAATCAATTTCTTCAAAACTAAAATTTAGGTTTTTAGCAATATTAATTATTGCTATCTTTTCAGTTTCTCCGTAGTGTAAAACTGGCCATTCCTTATGTGAAAAAAGTATTTCAATAATTTTCCTGTAAGATTCTCCTTTATTGTTTTTGAGATTTAAAATTGGTGTATAAATATGATTTTCTTTTTCTGTAGACAGATTATTTATTTTTAAAAAACCATATAAAAAGTCATGCTTATCATCTGGATTTGACTCAATATCAAATATATAAAATCCCGAACATGTTTTTTCTAGTAAATCGTAAGTATAATTTTTATTGGAAATGCGATATGGTACCCCAGAAATATAAGCTTGTGCTTGCTTTATAAATAAAGACGCTTTTTCATACTTTTGATCGTTGAATTTAGATAATTTCTCTCCAAGTTTTTTTTCGCTAACCGAAGCTAATGTTTGGGTATTAGATATTCCATTTGTTATGAGTAATGATGACGTTTTGGAACCTATTCCATCTATATCTGTTAGATATCCATTTTCT
>CACNAI010000007.1 GCA_902618335.1 uncultured Prochlorococcus sp.
ACCATTAAGCGTGAGTATCTTCAAACATCAATCAAAAAAATAAAACGGCTCATTTAACTTAGTGCTTCATATAAATGTTCATATACTGCTTTTGCTCTGCTTTGCATTGTAAGATTTTTAAGTTGGAATTTTAATTTTTTTTTAAACATATTGAATTGAAAAATGGGTCAAGATTTACCACTACTACTTTCTGCCGCATTAGGTAAAAAAGTAAATAGGCCTCCAGTATGGATGATGAGGCAAGCAGGAAGATATATGAAAATCTATAGAGATTTAAGGGAGCGTTACCCAAGCTTTAGAGAGAGGTCTGAAAATCCAGAACTATCATATGAGATTTCAATGCAGCCTTTTCATGCTTTCAAACCGGATGGTGTGATCCTTTTTTCAGATATTCTCACACCTCTACCAGGGATGGGCATAAATTTTGAAATAATAGAAAGTAAAGGTCCAATAATTGAAGACCCTATAAGAACTCTTAACCAGATTGAAAATTTAAAAGAATTAAATCCAAGTGACAGTTTAAATTTTGTTGGGCAAGTTCTGTCTTCACTTAAAAAAGATGTGAATAATGAGGCAACAGTTTTAGGTTTTGTTGGCGCACCTTGGACTCTTGCTGCATATGTAGTTGAAGGTAAAAGCAGTAAAAATTATTCATTAATTAAATCGATGGCTTTTAAAGAACCAGATTTACTTCATAAACTTCTTGATCATTTTGCAAAATCTATTGGTGAATATCTTAAATATCAAATTAAATCTGGAGCGCAAGTAGTACAAATTTTTGATTCATGGGCAGGCCAACTTAGCCCACAAGATTACGATATCTTTGCTGGGCCGTATCAAAAAAAGGTTGTTGATATTGTAAAAGCGGAATACCCTGAAACACCAGTAATTCTATATATTTCAGGAAGTGCTGGTGTCATAGAAAGAATGGCAAAAACAGGAGTAGATATAATCTCATTAGACTGGACAGTAGATATTGAAGAGGCTTGTAAAAGAATCCCTAGTGGGATAGGAATTCAAGGAAATGTTGACCCTGGAATTTTATTCGGAAACAAACAATCAATAAAAGAAAGGATAGATAATACTTTCAATAAAATTAAAGACAGGAAATATATTCTTAACTTGGGTCATGGGATTTTACCTGGGACTCCAGAAGAAAATGCTCAAACATTTTTTGAACATGGGAAAAAACTCACTTACTAGAAAAAGTTTTGGCATATAAAAACTTATTAATAACAGGAGCGAATGGATGTGTTGGCCAATATTTAGTTGATTGGTTTTTAAAAAACACAAAATTCAGGCTTTATCTCATGGTAAGAGACAAAAGTAGATTGCCAATTTCTGTTCAAGAAAATAAAAAAGTCAAGTTATTGGTATGCGATATCAGGGAATCAAATAAGTATAAAAAGGAAATTAGTCAAATTAATTACCTAATTCACACTGCTACAGCTTGGGGAGATCCAAGAAGAGCCTATGAAGTAAACATAAAAGCTTTTGAAGAATTACTTGAAATGCTTGATATTGGTAATTTAGAAAAGATTATTTATTTTTCAACAGCTAGCATTCTTGATACTCAAGCAGAATTAATGAGGGAATCATTGATTTATGGAACAGAGTACATTCAAACAAAATATGAATGTTTCGAGAGACTTAGAAAAAGCACATTTGCAGAAAAAACTTTCGCTGTTTTCCCTACCTTGGTTTTTGGAGGAAATCTTGGGAAAAAAAGTAAATTTCCTGTGAGTTATTTAACTAGTGGATTAAAAGAAATTGGGAAATGGCTTTGGTTAGCAAGATTTTTAAAACTCGATTCTAAATTTCATTTTATCCACGCAAGTGATATTGCTCAAATTTGTGGGTTTCTAATTAAAAATCATAAAGAAGTGCAATATATTGGCTTTAGAAAATTTGTCCTAGGTCAGAAATTTATTTCAATTGATCATGCCATAATTACACTTTTAAAAAGAAATAATATGAAGAGATATTTTGCAATACCACTTACAAAAAAAATTCTAAAAATTTTATTAAGAATTCTTCCCATCCAAACCACCCCTTGGGATAGCTTTAGTATTAATAAATATGACTTTAATCATGTCGCCATCACTAATCCCGAGACCTTCAAACTAAAAAGTTACGCGAAGTCACTGAACGATATTTTAAGGTTATCAAAGTTACCAAGCTGTAATAACAATTAAGATTCTCACAGTTAGGCTCCCAAAGCCTTGTAATATATATATATATAAGTAAATTTTAATTATGTTACGTTCAATCTTTGCAGGTTTATTTGCAATAGTTTTAACTCTAGGCCTAGGAATTTCATCAGTTTCAGCTAAGACTGTTGAAGTAAAACTTGGAACGGATGCTGGAATGCTCGCATTTGAACCAAGTACAGTAACCATTAGTGCTGGAGATACAGTTAAATTCGTCAATAATAAATTAGCTCCTCACAATGCTGTTTTTGATGGACATGAGGAATTAAGTCATGCAGACCTAGCTTTTGCTCCAGGAGAGTCTTGGGAAGAAACATTTGATACTGCAGGAACTTATGACTACTATTGTGAGCCACACAGAGGAGCTGGAATGGTAGGTAAAGTTATTGTTGAATAAATCTTCTGATATTTAAGAACCTTTTTACCTAATAATTATTACAGCCATATTTATTCTTTGATTGATGAAAATAGTTCCAAGCGAATTTTCAAATTCTGCTTGGAACTGTTTTATTTTTGCCAAAGAAATTGCTCATAAAAATCATCAACAAGACGTAGAATCCGATAATTTATTATTAGCTCTTATTCAACAAGACAACCTTACAAAAAAGATTTTAAAAAAAAATAATGTAAATCTCAAAGAGATTGAGAAAAAAATAATATCTTTATTAAATTCGAAGGCAAAAATGAAAAATAAGCAAGAGAGTTTATATGTTGGCGAAACTCTTTACAAAATATTTTTAAAAGCAAATGATATTAAAAATACTTTAGATGATGTAGTGATATCAACAGAACACTTAGTTTACGGTTTCACTTATGATATTAAATATGGATTACAAATTTTAAATCAAAAAGGTAATCCAGAATTTCTTGAAATCATAAAGAAAATGAAGTCAGATCCCGCGATAAAAAATGACTTTGATACTGCAAACGAGTCTTTAGATAAATATGGTATTGATCTAACTCAATCAGCAAGAGATGGGATCTTAGATCCAGTTATTGGTAGGGATGAAGAAATCAGAAGAACAATTCAAATATTGAGTAGGAGAACAAAAAACAACCCAGTTCTTATTGGAGAGCCTGGGGTTGGTAAAACAGCCATAGTAGAAGGGTTAGCTCAAAGAATTATTAATGGAGATGTACCTTCGGCACTACAAAATAGGAAACTAATTTCACTAGATATGGGCTCACTTTTAGCTGGAGCTAAATATCGTGGAGAATTTGAAGAAAGAGTAAAAAATGTCCTTAAAAAAGTTAAGGAATCAGACGGTAAGATCATTCTTTTTATTGATGAAATTCATACAGTAGTTGGTGCAGGCGCAAGTGGAGGTTCTTTAGATGCAAGTAATCTATTAAAACCAATGCTTGCAAGAGGAGAACTAAGATGTATTGGGGCTACAACTATTAATGAACACAAACAAAATATAGAAAAAGATCCTGCTCTAGAAAGAAGATTTCAGAAAATAAAAATTGATGCTCCTTCTATTGACGATACCGTATCAATATTAAGGGGATTGAGAGAAAGATACGAAGTTCATCATAGTGTGAGAATTTCTGATAATGCTTTAATTGCAGCTGCCACACTTAGTGAAAGATATATTAACGATAGATTTCTCCCTGACAAAGCAATAGATCTAATCGATGAAGCAGCCTCAAGATTAAACATGGTTATAACTTCCAAACCTGAAGAAATTGATGAAATTGATAGAAAAGTTCTACAGTTTGAGATGGAAAAATTATCTTTAAAAAGAGAAACAGATAATTCTTCTGTAGAAAGATTAAAAAAAATCAATAATGAACTTATTTCACTTAAAGATAGACAGGCAGAATTAGGTGCTAAATGGAAAAAAGAAAAAGATGAAATTGATGAGATTAGCACCATAAAAGAAGAAATCGAATCCATTCAATTACAAATAGATCAAGCTAAAAGGAGTTTTGACCTCAACAAAGCCGCAGAATTAGAATTTGGAACTTTAAATTCTTTACAAAAAAAATTGAGAGAAAAAAATGAGTCCTTAGTTAATTCTCATAAAAACGGAGAGACAAGTCTTTTAAGACAAGAAGTAACTTTTGATGATATTGCAGAAGTTGTCTCAAAGTGGACCTCTATTCCAGTTAAGGACTTAAACCAGTCTGAAAAAGATAAGCTTTTAAGCCTCGAATCGATCCTTAGAGAAAAAATAATTGGTCAAGAAAGTGCAATAAGGGCTGTTGCAGATTCCATTAAGAGGTCAAGGACTGGTCTAAATGATCCAAGCAAGCCATTAGCTAGTTTCCTCTTTTTAGGTCCAACTGGTGTTGGAAAAACAGAGCTGAGTAAAGTGACATCAAAAATTATATTCAATTCAAATTCTTCAATCACAAGATTGGATATGTCTGAATTTATGGAAAAGCATTCAGTTAGCAAAATCATAGGTGCACCTCCTGGATATTTAGGTTTCGAATCAGGTGGTCAACTTACTGAAGCTGTTCGCAAAAATCCTTATTCATTAATACTTCTTGATGAAATAGAGAAAGCTCACAAAGATATCTTAGATATTCTCTTACAAGTTCTTGATGATGGAATCATTACGGATAGTCAGGGTCGTACAATAAATTTCAAAAATTCAATCATTGTTCTCACAAGTAATTTGGGAAGTCAATCTATAAATGACTTATCAGTTAGGAAAGAAGATAAAAATTCAATCAAAAAAGTTGTAGATTACGAACTTAAAAAATTTTTCAAGCCTGAGTTTTTAAATCGACTTGATGAAATAGTTATTTTTAATAATTTAGAATTAAATGACATAAATGAGATTGCAAAAATCCAGCTTCAAAATTTAGAAAAAAAACTTACCAACAAAAACTTAAAATTCAAAATTACGGATGAGGTAATTAACCAACTGGTCGAGAATAGTTTTGATCATGCCTATGGTGCAAGGCCTTTAAAAAGAATTATTCAAAAACAAATTGAGACAAAAATTTCAAACAATATATTGAATAATCATTACCTTAATAAAGACGAGATTAATATTTATCTGGTTAATGGAGAGATAATTGTTGATTAATAATCTTAATAAAGGACTATTATATGACTTGAAAAATAAAAACTTTATCTAAGATTTGAACCAATCGGGAATTTCCTCATAGCTTGCTTTGTTAGATTTATTTTCTTTTGATTCAGTTTTCCAACAACATGTTCTACCCTTATCCTTATCCTGCAAGTAATCATTGGCCCATCTCCAAATTAATTTAGAAGTGAACTCCATTCCAACATTATCCATAACTCTCAGATCTAAAGCATCTAAGTCATGTAATTTTTCCCAATAATTCATCAAAGGGTCATCTTTATTTATTAAAAAAGTATGGTCAAATTGTTGTTTTAGTTTATTTTCAAGGGGCTTTAGACTTGAAAAATCTACAACAAAACCATTTAGGTCCAATTTTTTTGAAGTGAACCAAAAGGTGAATGATCTTGAATATCCATGCACAAATTTGCAGTGACCTTGATGGCGCCATTGCCTATGCGAACAAGGAAAATCCTCGTAACTTTTGCTGCATGAAAATTTCAGAGAATGAATATTCATCAATTAACTGTTAGGATAATTTTTAATAAAACACATTGAGTAGGATTTAACATAATAGACATAATGGCTTATTCAACTAATTTTTCGATAGAAGACCTACGCTTTGATAATTATGGATTAATCCCTGCAATAGCACAAGATTGGCTAGACGGATCAATTCTTATGCTTGCTTGGATGAATAAAGAATCATTGAAAATGACTCTTGAAACCAAAAACGTTCATTACTGGAGTCGATCAAGATCTGAAATTTGGAGAAAAGGAGCTACAAGTGGAAATACCCAAATACTTAAGGAAATAAGATTTGACTGCGATAATGATGCACTAATCCTTTTGATTAAACAAAATGGTTCAGGAGCATGCCACACTGGGGAAAAAAGTTGTTTTTTCAACGAAATCCAGATTAATCAAAATGATAAAAAAGAGAAAAAAACAACACCATTCTCAAATATTTGCTCTGAATTATTCGACACAATAAACAAAAGGGCAATAAATCCATCAGAGAAAAGTTACACAAATCATTTATTAACAAAAGGTAGTAACACTATTTTGAAAAAAATAGGAGAGGAATCCTCAGAATTTATAATGGCTTGCAAAGATAATGATAAAAATTCAATCTCAAATGAAGCTGCTGATTTAATTTATCATCTCCAAGTAGCCCTTATGTATAAAGGGGTTGAGTGGAGAGATGTACTTGCTGTTCTAGAATCAAGAAGAAAAATTAAATAATTAAAATTTAGAATTTAGATTTTTTTAAGCTAATAATTTAAAAAAAATGTTAATTAACAAATTAATAATTATTAATTAATTATTAATTAATTATTACATGTATGGCTTATTACTAAATTGACTATAAGTTGAATATATCCAACAATGAGGTAAATCGTGAGTTCATTAAGCGATTTTCTTGGTGAAATAGGTCGTCATCAACTTTTGACTCCTGAAAGAGAACTCACTATGGGCAGAAAAGTCCAAGAAATGGTTGTGCTTGTTAATAGATGTCAAGAGGCAGGTGGAAAAGGCCCTGCTTGTGAATATTCCGAAGCTGAGAGAAAAAAGATCAAAATTGGTGAAAAAGCTAAAAATGAAATGATAACAGCCAATCTAAGACTAGTTGTCAACCTTGCTAAAAGATACCAAGGGAAAGGATTAGAATTACTTGACTTAATTCAAGAGGGGACATTAGGTCTTACAAGGGCCGTAGAAAAATATGATCCGTCTAGAGGGCATAGATTTTCTACCTATGCTTATTGGTGGATTAGACAAGGTTTAAACAGAGCATTGTCAACCCAAAGTAGAACGATTAGGATCCCTGTAAATATTAATGAAAAACTTACAAAACTAAGATCAGCCAAGTCAAAGCTTATGCAACTTAAGGGTATTCCACCCAGTAGCGATGAGCTAGCTGAAGAAATGAAAATAACCAAAGAGGAAATTGACGAACTACTTTCTTGCGAATTGAGAAGCATCACTGTTAGCCTACAAGGCACTGTCAAATCAAAATCAGATCCTTCCGAATTAGTTGACATCCTTCCTAGTGAGCAGATTGCTCCAATGGAGTTAGCGGAATTAGCCGAAAGGACCGCCTCGGCTTGGAAGTTATTAGATAAAGCAAATTTAACTGAAAAAGAAAGAAAGATAGTAAGCCTAAGATTTGGTTTAGACGGCTCAAATGAATGGAGAACTTTAGCTGAAGTTGCAAGACATATGAGTTGTAGCAGGGAATATTGCCGACAAGTTGTTCAACGTGCTTTAAGAAAACTTAGAAAAGCAGGAATTCAGAATGGATTGGTTGATAGTATTAGCTAAAAATTACATTAAAAATATTTGAATTTTATTTTTAAAGATGAAAGAGAATTACAAAACCAAAGAAAAAATCTATGATGCTGAAGTTTTAGAGAGTTCAACATTTGATGAGAATATCATTATCAAGATTCTTATTAAAGCAGGAAGAACAATTGCCAAACCTGCTTTAGAAGTTTTGGAAATGGCTTTAGATCCTTATACGCCAGCACAAGTAAGAGTTTCATTAATGGCAGCATTAGCCTATTTAATAATGCCATTTGATCTTTTCCCAGACTTTATGCCTTTAGTTGGTTTTAGTGATGATTTTGTAGCCCTTACCGCAGTACTCAGTATATGGAGCAAATATATGACTCCCTCAATAAGAGCAAGAGCAGAGAACAAACTTAATAAGTTATTTCCTTTTTATTGAATGAGTAAATTATCTCAACAGGAAGAAAAAGAACTCATCTCCTTCATTAAAGATTGGTTGAAATCTCATGGAGTTAACCAAAAAGACTTAGCAAATGAATTAAGCATTAAATCGAGCAGAACGTCAGAGATTATTCTCAAAATTAAAGAGTTTTATAAAAAAGGAGGTATGTTCAATATTGCAAAAAATCTTATAAAGATTGAGCAAAAATGGTTAAAAAATTTCAAGAATGATTACCGAGAGATAAAACAAACACCACCATATAATCAATTAGATCTTGACTCTTTAGTAAAACAAATGAATCAAGACACTAGTGAATAAATATTATTTAAGATGTAATATTTAAGTTTAAAATAATATAATCTCTTAAAAACTAACCTTTAGAATAAGGTCGTTTTAATATCTAAAATTGATAAATAATAAAATTATTAATGCAAACTATTTTGAATTTTCTTTTAAATAAATTTTTTTTCAATTAATAGTTAATTATTACTGAAATAATTTCTTAGAACATAGTTAAAATACCTGAATCCAGGGATAAATTTCATAATTAATCCATATACCTTTTTCCCAATATATATCTTCCTCAATTAGATCTTTTAACTGATTTTCATCATTAGAATTAAAAATTCCAAATAAATATTTAGTACATTTTGTTGGCCCTAAAGTAACTAAAACATTGCTATCTTTTAATTTTTTAAGTCTATTAAGATGTTGTTCACGAAATGGTTCCCTTTTAGTGATTGCGTCTTTACAGTACTCTCCAAATACTACAAATTTTTCCATTTTAAAAGATAACTAATAGAATTAATATACAGTTTATAATTGCATATATCACGCAAGAATTGCTATGTTATTTAATACACCTTTCTTATAATTAATTATGCTAACTGGTAGTGATCTCCTTGCAAAAGTTAAAGAACTTGGTGATGTTAGCAAATCTGACCTAGTTCGCGCCTGTGGATATATTTCCACTAAGAAAAACGGAGGTGAACGCTTAAATTTTACCGCATTTTATGAAGCACTATTAGAAGCAAAAGGTGTTAATCTTGGCGATTCTGGAGTTGCGGGTATCGGAAAAGGTGGAAGAAAACTTAGTTATATAGCTACAGTTCAAGGCAATGGAAATCTTTTGATTGGAAAAGCATATACAGCACTTCTTGATTTAAAGGCAGGTGATGAATTCGAAATTAAGCTTGGAAGAAAACAAATCAGATTATTACCTACAGAAGATTCTTAAAAATAACAAAAATAAATTTGATACTTCATTATAATTTCAACGACTAATAAATTCTTTTGATAAATATATTCTATTTATTTTTATTTTTTATGATCAGCAGCTAAGCGCATTTCTTTACAAAATTCACCAACATGATCGACGACATCTTTTTCACTTGAGCTAGAAATTCGTTTTACAAATGCACTACCAATAATTACTCCATCTGCTCCCCACTCACGCACTTTAATAACATGTTCAGGAGTGGATATGCCAAACCCAACAGCGATGGGATTGGTCTTTACTTCTTTTAATTTAGTAATAAGATTTTCTACTCTATTTTCCATATTGTTTCTCTCACCAGTGACACCTGTAACACTTACTAGATAAGTAAAACCTTTAGAGTGATTTGAAATTTGTTTCATTCTTTCAAAGGGAGTCGTTGGAGCAACTAATAAAATCAAGTCCATAGAATGATTACTAACTATTTTAGAAAATTTATAAGCTTCCTCTAAAGGGAGATCAGGAATTATAAGTCCAGAAACTCCAGCATTAGATGCCATCTCGCAAAACTCTTCAAAGCCAAAACATAGTAAAGGATTTAAGTAAGAAAAAAGTATGATAGGAATATTTAATTTACCTTCTAAAGACTCTAAAAGTGTAATTACTTTTCTTGTGGTAGTGCCTGACTTTAAGGCGCGAGAGGCTGCCAATTGAATAACAGGTCCGTCTGCGAGGGGATCACTGTAAGGGATGCCTAATTCAATAAGATCAGCACCATTTTCTTGTAACTTTAACAAGATCTCAGCAGTTATTTCAATATTGGGATCCCCAGCCATTATGAAAGGCATCAAAGCTAATTTTTTATTATTTTTTAACTCATAAAACTTCTCATCTACCTTTGATAAAGATTCATCTTTAGTAATTGGCATTCTGTTATCTTCCATGAATTTTAAATTTTTTCTATGAAAGATTTAGGGATTTTTTTCTAGATCTTTCATTAGTTTTTCCTGCTCTTCCTTGGACAATGCATTGAACTTAGTTTCCAGTTTATCATTAACAACTTTCTCATACTCTTTTCTATAACGCTTCCTTTGTTCCATAAACGTCATTTTCCCATTTAAAACTCTATAGACATAAGATGTTACCCAAGTAACAACAATCAGAATTAAAATGCAACTTGAAATAGTAGATGCTGTAAAATTATCTATGCCAATTTGCGATGCAAATCCATAACTAATTAATCCTATAAATGAAACAAATATACCTATTTGTATAACTTTACCTTTAGTCAATTACTTAGCCTTTACCACTTCCATTTAATCTGAGATTTAAAAATGGAGAAAATAAAATTAAACCTGGGAAGAAAAGAAATACAAGTCCATAAATTCCTAATCTTTCAAATTTGCCCATAACATTCCATCTATTATTCATCCAGTAGAATAGTAATAATGGAATAACAAATAAATAGATCGATATAACTCCAATATAAGCAATTAAAGTAGCGAATGAATTATTGAAAAAACTTTCCATTGTGTTTTATGGTTGCTTAGTTAAAACATAACAATTATTGAAAGTTATCGTAAGAACTAAAAATAAATAATGGGAGTGGGGGGACTTGAACCCCCACGAGCTAAATCGCTCGACGGATTTTAAGTCCGGCGCGTCTACCAATTCCGCCACACTCCCGAAGGGAATTTGCGCTTTTTAATCGTAGCTGAAAGCAACCCATTTAACCAAGAAAAATTGGAAAATTTACACTTTTAATGAATGATTAGATTAAATTAAATCTATTAATTTTCTATCCCCTCTACTTGCCATTGTAAAGTTTCACCTGCATGAAATGGTTTTATTTGTCCGACAATATTGTTTTCTTCAACAACATCAATAAATTCTTTAATCTTATTGGGTCTAGAAACTAATTTTAATTTTTCTTTATTTAGGGGCACATTATAAAAATTAGGGCCATTCAAGCTTGCAAATTTTTCAAAATTATCTAAAGCATTTTCCTCTTCGAATACCGTTAAATAGCTTTCTATTGCTGCTGGCGAATTAAAAATACCAGCACAACCACAAAAAGCCTTCCACTTCCTAAGGTGTGGAGCAGAGTCAGTGCCCAAGAAAAAACATTTTTCTCCACTTGTTGCAGCTCTCCTTAAAGCTAGTCTATTATTTTCCCTCTTAGCAACTGGTAAGCAGTAAAAATCACTATTTAAGCCTCCAAAAAACATTGCATTTCTATTTATATGCAAATGATGCGGAGTGATAGTAGCTCCAATATTATTTTCTTGAACAAAATCCACTGCATAAGAGGTGGTTATGTGTTCTAAAACGATTTTTAATTTTGGAAATCTTTTAGTTATTTGAGAGAGTTCTTTATCTATGAAAACTTCTTCTCTATCGAATACATCTACTTCAGAATCAGTAACTTCCCCGTGAATCAAAAGAGGCATTCCATTATCTTGCATTGATTCAAAAACCTTATATAGATTTTCTATTTTCTTTACTCCATGACTGGAATTTGTTGTCGCATTAGCAGGGTATAATTTTGCTGCGAAAAAGATATTATTTTTGAAACCATTTATTAATTCTGCTTTATCAGTCTCATCTGTAAGATACATTGTCATTAGTGGTTCAAACTTAGAACTTTCTGGTAACGCTTTAACAATAGATTTTTTGTAAGAGATAGCGCTTTCTACAGTTGTAATGGGAGTTTTAGTATTCGGCATAACGATAGCTCTTCCAAAAAATTCGGAAGTAAAATGAATGATATTTTTTAATACAAGACCTTCTCTTAAATGTAAATGCCAATCATCAGGTTTTATTATGGTTAAAGTCTTCAAAATTTTTTCTATTTAATCAATTTTAACAGCAAATTAAAATTGACAATAATTTATAGATATTCGAGGATAGTTATTAACCAATTATGAAAATTTTTATTTACTAATTGAAATCCTAAATATGAGTGATTTTTTATTTCCAATAATAGAAATAGTTTTAGGAGTAGTTTTACTTTTTGCTGGAGGAGAGCTCTTTATTCAAGGAGCCGTATTTTTATCTTTAATTTTAGGAATACCTCAAATAGTAATTGGATTAACAGTTGTTTCTCTTGGAACAAGCTCTCCTGAATTGTTGGTAAGTTTAAGTTCAATTGTAAAAGGCAGTGATTCGCTTGCGGCAAGCAATGTAATTGGGAGCAATATTTTCAATGTTCTCGTTGTTTTGGGTATAAGCTCATTGATAACACCTCTTAAGGTAAAAAGCAGAATAGTTAGAAGAGATGTGCCTCTATTAATGGCTATTTCTTGTGCGGTTTGGGCTATGTCATCAACAGGCTTATTAACATTGCAAGCAGGGATCTTTCTAATATTTTGTTTAATCTTAAATACAATATGGGAAATTAATACCATCAATGAGAAAGGAGAAGAGACAAAAGATGCTGAACCAGAGATAGAGGAATTTAAAGATAACAATAAAGGAAAGCTTGATATTTTACTGAAATTAATATTGGGAATATTTCTTTTAAGCTTTGGTTCAAATATTTTAGTAAATGGTTCTCAAACTCTTGCCACTCTTTTGGGGGTAAATGAAATTGTTATTGGTTTAACTATAGTCGCCACCGGAACATCTTTACCGGAATTAGTGACTTCAATAATTGCTGCATTTAAAGGCAAAACAGATCTTGCTATTGGCAATGTGATAGGAAGTAATTTGCTAAATCAACTTCTAATACTTGGAAGTTGTAGTATTTTTTCGGGATTTAAAGGATTAGTAATTGAACAAAGTCTAATAAAAGTTGATTTACCTTTTATGGTTTTAACTACCTTTGCATGCTTACCAATTTTCTGGAGCAAAGGGAAAATCACCAGAATTGAAGGCTTTATTTTGCTTAATCTTTATATTTTCTACATTCTCGATAAGATACTTTTCTTATATGGATTTAACTTCCTTTCTGAATTAAGAATAGGTTTGTTTATTTACTTTGCTCTACTTATAGGGTTTTTAATTTTTCAAGAAAAATTAAAATTTTCTAATTCATAATTTTAGCCATACATAGTCACAAACTCTTCCGAGATAGTTGGATGCAAAGCCATAGTAATATCAAAGTCCTTTTTTGTTATCCCTGTATTTAATGAAATTGATACCATTTGAATAATCTCCGATGATGTTTCTCCAAACATGTGACATCCAAGGATTTTGTCGGTGAGCTTATGAACTACAATCTTCAACATGCATTTTGATTTATTCTTTTTAAAGGTGTTAGACATAGGGGTAAATTTGCATTTGAAAATTTTTATATTTTTTTCAGAGTAAATCTCTATAGCTTTTCTCTCACTTAAGCCAACTGTTGAAATTTCTGGAATAGTGAAAACGGCTTTAGGGATATTTTCATAATTTACTTTTCTTTTTTGGTCATTAAAAAAATTATCCGAAAAAACTCTACCTTGTTCTATTGCTACCGGCGTTAAATTTGGTTTATTTATAATATCTCCAACTGCAAAAATATTTGCATTGCTTGTTTGATTAAGTTCATCAACCTCTAAATATGGACCATCCATCTTTAGATTCAAAAAATCTAAATTTAAAGACAAAAGATTTGGTTCTCTACCTGTAGCAATAAGGATATTATTAGTTAGTAGTTTATCATCAGAATCAAATGTAGATTCCAAATTACCATCTACTCTCTTGATAGACTTTAATTGAGTATTAGAGATTATATTTATATCAGTAAACGTAGGTGATTCCTCTAGGCATAAAGAAAGATCCTCATCAAAACCATTAAGTAAATGTTGACCTCTAATTAATTGAGTAACTTCAGTACCTAAATTCCTGAAAATAGAAGCGAATTCACATGCAATATATCCTCCTCCAACTATAAGTAATGATTTGGGAAACTTCTCTAATTCAAAAATATCATCACTAGTCCAAGCCAAATCTATCCCAGGAATATTCAATTTCTTTGGTTTACCTCCAACTGAAATAAGAATTTTATTAGAACTTATTTTATTTTTAATTTTTCTCGTTTTTGGACAAATAATTTCTAATTCATTTTGAGTTGTAAATCTTCCTAAGCCCTCAAAAACAGTTACATTCAATTTATTTAAAGAATTTCTATGTAAATTACTTAATCTCGAAACCTCCTCTCTAACATTTTTCAATAATATATTTGATTCAAACTTAACGCCTTCATTTCTTAATCCATATCCTTCAGAAGAATCCATATTTTTTTTACTTTTGGCTGCATAAACCATAAGTTTTTTAGGAACACATCCTCTAATTACACAAGTTCCTCCTATTTTATTTACCTCTATGATTGCAACTTTTGCTCCATAGCTAGCCGCACGTTTAGCAGCTGCAAGCCCTCCAGATCCAGCGCCAACAACAATTAAATCGAATTCAAATTCCAAGACTTTTTTTAATCAATTATCATAACGTTAGTTTATAGCTTTAATTCAAATAATGAATGATATTTTGATATGGGATGATTTAAATAAGTTTGAATTTGAGGAAATTGATAGAGTCAATGGTATAAATAATTCCTACGCAAATTTAAGATTATTTGGGCATACTAAAAATGATGTAATTGTGACCCTCTATAGGGATAGGCATTCTTGGTGTCCTTACTGTCAGAAAATATGGTTATGGCTTGAATATAAGAGAATTCCATATAGAGTAAAAAAAATAAATATGTTTTGCTACGGTCAAAAAGAAGGTTGGTTCCTTGAAAAGGTCAGATCAGGAAAATTACCTGCAATTGAATTTAAAGGGCAAGTAATAACTGAAAGCGACGATATCATAGCTTTTTTAGAAAATTCATTTGGAGCACTTGGATCTTTTATAACATCCAGTAACCTTATTAAAATTCGAGCATTAGAAAGGGAAATTTTCAGATCCTGGTGCAATTGGCTCTGCCGAGAAAGCTTCAATTTTATAGATAACTCTTTTAGAAAAAAAAGATTTAAAGAATCCATTTCTAAACTCGAAAAAATCTTAAGTAAATCAAAATCAGGGTTTATTGATCCATCAGTATCTAATACAGGTGATATAGAGCCTGGTGTTGGAGATATAATTTTTATTCCCTATATGGAAAGAATGAATGCATCCCTGAGTTATTATAAAGGTTTTAATTTAAGGTCTAATTACCGTTATATAGATAACTGGCTTACCCTTTTTGAAGGGACAAGTTCTTATAGAGGCACTCAAGGAGATTTTCATACTCACTCTCATGATTTACCACCACAAATGGGTGGATGTTATAAAGAAATTAATGAACAACAAGTTTCTTTTTCTGAGCTAATAGATACTGGAGAGGGTCTAGGTAATTATGAATTAAATAAAAATTATGATTCAAAACATTTTGCTAAAATTGCTCTTAAACGAGTAATAAAGCATAAAGACAATTTACTTAAAGTAAACCCATACAATAAAGAATCATTTGATGAATCATTGAGATCAGCGTTGACTCATATGATCACAGGTGAAGTAGTAATCCCCAAAAAACTTTCAGGAATTTCTTTACGATACTTAAAAAACAGAATCTCAGTTCCAAGAGATATGCCAATTATTTCGGCAAGGTTATTGAGACAATCATTAAACAAAATTGAATCGCTGAGTGATATAAATGAATTAGATGAGATACCTTTTAGAAATAGATATGATCAAGATCCTATAAATTTTATTTCTAATTAAAAATAAAACTATAAATTTTTTCTTGAGTCTATTTGAAGTAAATCCCTTATTTTTTGTACTTGAGTTGCAATATTAGGATCAATAGATAATTTTTTTTCAACTTGTTCTATAGCATACATAACTGTTGTATGGTCTTTACCCCCAAACTCATCTCCAATTCTTGGTAGGCTTAGATCCGTTCCATGTCGCATAAGATACATGCCTATTTGCCTAGCCTGACTTACTGGTTTTCTCCTACTAGAACTAATCAATTCATCAGTAGAAACTTTAAAAAAATCTGATACTTTTTTAATAACTTGTGTTGGAGTAACAACTACTCCAACACTATTCGGATCAAGCATTGGAGCTATTGATTGGACTGTCATTGGCAAGCCTGTTATTGATGCAAACGCAACAGCTCTAGTAAATGCTCCTTCCAATTCCCTAATATTTGAAGTGAATCTTCCTGCTATAAATTGAATTAAATCTCTAGGAAGACTCATCCTCTCTTGTTCTGCCTTTTTTTGAAGAATGGCTGTTCTCGTCTCGAGATCAGGTGGTTGAATATCTGCAGTCATACCCATTGAGAACCTTGAAATTAATCTCTCTTGAATTCCCGACAATTGATTTGGGGGTCTATCACTTGCAATAACTATTTGACTTCCCGATTCGTGAAGAGCGTTAAAAGTATGAAAGAATTCTTCCTGTGTATACTCTTTGCCTTCTAAAAACTGTATATCGTCTATTAAAATCAAATCTACATTTCTATATTTATCTCGAATAGCTGTCATTCCATCTCTACGAATACCACTAATAACATCGTTAGTAAAAGTCTCAGTGGATACATATTTAACTTTTGCTTCTGGATCTATTTCTACTCGATAATGGCCAATTGCTTGCATTAAATGAGTCTTACCAAGACCTACTCCACCACAAATAAATAATGGATTGAATTCTCTACCAGGAGATTCAGCAACGGCTAAAGCTGCAGCGTGAGCCAACCTACTATTTGGACCTACAACAAATCTTTTAAATACGTAACGTAAATTTAAACCGTTGGGATTTTTGAATTGATTTTTTGAAGGATTATTTTGGTTAATACTAGAAAAAGATCTTGATTTATGATTACTGTTCTGTTCATTAGGTTTCTCTTCATTTGTTAAATCGCTGGTTGTATTTGTTTCAGATTTAAAAACAACTTTTACATCATGACCGCAGATTTCTTTTGCAGCTTTTTCAATAGTTTCACAATAATTCTTTCTTAACCAATCACTGGAAAATGTATTTGGAGCGATCAAGGTCAATAGGCCATTTTCAAAGCAGTTAAATTTAGCAGGCCTTATCCATGTCTCAAATGAAGGCTTACTTAAAGTTTTTTGGAGTGATTGTTGAACTTCCGCCCAAATAGGATTTGTTGCTTGCAAAGTTTTATTCTCTAAGACTATTAATCTAGTTGGAATTTAATAATTGGCCATTATCAAATCACAAGATCACGACAAATTTAAAATTACTTAACAAAGCATCAAATAAATTTATAAAGATAAATATTTATATTTTTTTAATAGGCATATAATTATTTTAAATCTCACTAAAGTATTGGATAAAGCATTACTTGTTATCATGGCAAAATGGCATGGTTTTGGGAGATGTAAAACAAGATTATCAAAAGATATAGGGAAAAGGAATTCTGCGAAGATACAAAGTGTGATGACTAAACACACTATTTCAGTCGCAAAATTTCTCCAAGAAAATAAACTAATTGATATTTCTATCGCTATATCTGGTTTGGGGGTAAGTAATTGTAGAAGATGGTCTAGAGAATTAGGCATCAAAAAATTTAATTTACAGGGCAAAGGATGCTTGGGAGAAAAAATGAAAAGGCAAATAATTTTTAACAAAAAATTTTGTACTCGAAATAAGATCAAAAATATTATTTTTATCGGTACTGACCTTCCAGATTTATGCCATCAAGATTTATTTAATACTCTAAAAGAGCTTCAACATAATGATCTTATTTTAGGACCATCTAACGATGGAGGATATTGGCTTATTGGTTTATCAGAAAAAATAATGTCATCGCATATATATTTGCCTTTTATCAACATTAGGTGGGGAACAGAAAATGTTCTTCAAAATACAATTGATAATTTTGCTTCTACAAAATTGAAATATAAGTTTTTAGATAAAAAAATAGATATAGATACAATTATTGATATTGAAAATAGGAAGTAACTGACTTGTCTAAGATCTCAATTATCATACCAACTATAAATGAAGCTCATAATTTGCCATTATTGCTTTCAGATTTGTCGATTATTCATAAAGACGGAGAAATTATTATTGTTGACTGTGGAAGTGAAGATAAAACTATTGATATAGCAAATATTTATGGAGCGAAAGTATTTATATCCAAAGAAAGGAATCGAGGTTTACAATTAGATATTGGGGCTAGGCATTCAAAAGGGGAATGGCTCATATTTTTGCATGCAGACACAAGATTAATTCATGACTGGTTTAGAAAAACAAATTCATTATTAAAGGAAAATAAGAATAGTATTTACTATTTTAAATTTAAAATTGATCACAAAAAGATAATTTATAGAGTCCTTGAAATTCTTGTAAATTTTAGAAGTAAATATTTTAAACAACCGTATGGAGATCAAGGTTTAATAATTCATAGAACTAATTATTTTAAGAATAATGGTTTTAGAAAGATACCTTTGATGGAAGATGTAGATTTTTTAAGGAGATTAAACAATAAAAAACATTTAAAAGAATTAAATTCACCTATTTTTATAAGTTCAAGGAAATGGGAAAAAACTAATATTTTTCTCCAAGCAATTAAGAACTGGCACTTTAGAAGAAGATGGTTAAAAGGAGAATCATTAAAATCTATATATTCTGACTACTACAAAAAATGATTAATTTGCATACCAAAAAGCACATTTAGAGCCTCTTGGTTCTAAAACCCAACCTTGTCTTTTATAAAATGAAACCACTTCAGCATCAGCAAAAAGGGTTACTTTAGAAATTCCAATATTTTTTAATTCTTTTAGTATATATTTCATTAACTCTTTCCCCAATCCAAGTCCTTGATAGACAGGGTTAATAGCTACATCCCAAACTGTTGCTTCTAAAATTCCATCACCAGTACATCTTGCAAATCCGACAAGTCTTGGGAATTTATCATCATGACGCCATAACCCAATCACCAAAATACTGAAATCCAAAGCTCTTTTCACTCTCCTTATAGGTCTTCTACTCCAACCAACAGTTTGCAAAAGTTGATCTAGTTCTATTAAATCTAAATCTTTATTTTTACTACATACAAATATTTCTTCTTTTTTTGTTTGAGTGAACTCATAAGAATTTAAACCATAGAGATCTATCAGCTCATCACTTGATATGCTGTTTGATTTTTTTATTAACGAACCTTGGTTTCTAAAAATCATTAAAAATTCGCGAATCCCTTTTGTTGAAGCTCCGAGAGCTGAAAATACAAACCCTTTTTAAGTCTCAATTCATTATGTGTTCCCTCTTCAACTAATGATCCAGCTTTTAAGACTAAAATCTTATCAGAACTTTCAATAGTTGCTAATCTGTGGGCTATTACTAATGCTGTTCTTTTTGACAGAATTCTCTCAAGATCTTTTTGCAAAGTAGCCTCTGTAGAGGGATCCATAAACGCTGTTGCTTCGTCCATTATTAATACAACAGGATTTCTTATCGCTACTCTAGCTACTGAGATAAGTTGTCTCTCTCCAGAAGAGAGATTCCCCCCTCTTTCTCTTAGTAAAGTGTTCAAACCTTCTGGTAATTTTTTCAACAAATTATCTAATCCTAATTCGTTGCAAAGATTTTCTAATTCAAGATTGTCTATATTGCCATTTAGTTTCAAATTATCAGCAACATTTCCACTAAAGATAAAGGTATCTTGTAGAACTACTCCTAACATATTTCTAAGGGTTGCTATCGGAATATCTTTTATATCTATATCATCAATTAAAATTTGACCTGATTGAGGTTCATACAACCTGCATAACAATCTTATTATTGTTGTTTTACCAGAACCAGTTGGTCCTACAAAAGCTACATGCTCTCCAGGATTGATCAAGAAAGATAGATTCTTGAGGATATGTTCTCCCTCTTTGTAGAAGAAATTAACATTCTTGAATTCAATTTTACCCTTAAATTGCTTATTTACAGTTTGAGAATCTTTTGAAAAATTCTTTGCGGAAATAGAGTCTTGAATCTGAATTTCTTCATCTAATAATTCATTTATTCTCTCAACAGCAGTAAGGCCTCCTTGAATCTGAGTAAATCTCTCAGCAAGTTGTCTTAAAGGTTCAAAGAGTCTTTGAGAATATAAAATGAAAGTTGTTAATGTCCCTAAACCAATATTTCCAGAGGTAACAAGATAACCTCCAACTGCTAAAACCAAGGAAACTGCGGCAAGCGAAATCCACTCTATAAATGCTGAAATGCTGCTGTCATAAAATATAGTTCCATTTACTGCTTTCTTGTATGCAACTCCTGTATCAGAAAATTTCTTACTATTAAAAGCTTCTCTCCTAAACATCTGAACAACTTCTAGACCTTGAAGATTCTCTTGAAAGTCAGAATTGAGTTGAGATAACTCTTCTCTTACTTGATAATTAGCCTTCCTGTAGCGTTTTTGGAGCCAAATAATGAAATATGAAACTGGAATCTGAGTTAATAACAATAAAATGGCAAGCCCTCGATCAATTGAAAGCATTGTCAAAGAAATTACTATGAGACTTACAAAGTCAGCAATTACTCCAACTGCCCCACTACCAAAAACCTCGGCTAAAGCATCAACATCATTTGTTAATCTCGTTAATAATTTCCCTACAGGCATTTTATCGTGATACTTAAGAGATAAAGATATTGAATGATCAAAAAGTTCTCTTCTTATCCTTGCTGTTAAACGTTGACCCACTGCTTGAATATTGTAAGTTTGGTATCCTTGCAAAATCAACCTAAATAGAACAGTTATAAATAAAGTTAGGATTATGGCATTTATTGACTGCCCAAAAAAAGTTTTACTTAGCCAAACATCTGTAGTTTCGTTCTTGAGAATAGTAATTGCTTGACCAACTAATAATGGTTGAATAGCTCCAGAGAAAGCAACAGGCAACAAAACTAACAAAATTAGATAGATTGTTTTTTTATCTTTAGTTAAATATTTACCTAATTTTTTAATCCTTCTAAAATCATTAAACATCAAGCTATTCTTTAATAAACATTAGTAGATTCTATTGATAAAATTGTATCTCTGAGATGAGAATCATCTAACCTCATAGATAAAGGATTTCCAATTAGTCTTGCAGTCGAGTAGAAAAGATCATCTATCTTAATTAAACCATTCTCTTTAAGAGTCTTTCCTGTTGCCACCAAATCAACTATTGCCTCTGCCATACCAGTAATAGGACCAAGCTCGACAGATCCTGTCAAATGAACTATTTCTACAGGTATATTTAATTCATCAAAATAAGATCTTGCTGTTTTTGTAAATTTACTTGCAACTTTACAATTCGCGGGAAGATCAGTTGGCTTGGAATAATGACTATTCTTCCTAACTGCCAATGACATATGGCAACCTCCAAATCCTAAATCTAATAAGTTTGCCACTTTTAATTCAGATTCTCGTAAAACGTCATATCCAACGATACCCAAATCAGCCTGCCCATAACTAACATAAACGGGGACATCTCCATTTCTTACCAGTAGTGCTTTAGCCCTTTTGCAATTAGATTCAAAGGTTAATGATCGATTATTTTCCTGCAAAGCATCTGAGAAATCTAAACCTGCTCCTTTAAAAGTTGAAATTGAATCTTTTAACAGAGCCCCTTTTGGCAAAGCTATAGTAAACATAGATCAATTTCTTCCAAGGATTCTTCATTCTAAGTTAACAATGGAATTTAATAAAGCTCGAAATATAATAGGACTCAGAGTTTTGAATGATAACGTCATTTGGTTATGGATAAAAGATAAATCCGTTGTAGTTATAGATCCATCTATACATGAACCAGTAATTAGATATATAAATGAAAACAATTTACACTTAAGCGCTATTTTGCAAACTCATCATCATTCAGACCATATCGGAGGGACGAAGACTCTTATTGAAAGATGGCCAAATGTAAAGGTGATTGCTTCCTCCAAAGAAAAAAAGCGAATACCTTTTCAAAATATTTCTGTAGAGGATGGAGAAACTTTGAATATTTTAGGTGAAGAAGTAAAAATAATTGAAGTATTAGGGCATACAAGATCACATATTGCATTCTTTGTGAATGGGAAAAATCCTGTTCTTTTTATTGGAGATACACTATTTTCTGGAGGCTGTGGAAGAATTTTTGAAGGAACTTATCAACAAATGTATTTTTCACTAGAAAGAATCAAATCTTTACCAAAAAATACTCTCATATATTGTGCACATGAATATACTAAGGCAAATCTATTATGGGCATTAAATCTCAAGCCTAAAGATCAAGATATAAGAAATAAACTTTCGGAAGTTGAAAAAAAACTTTCACTTAATAAATTGACAATTCCATTTTTACTTGATGAAGAGATGAAAATAAACCTTTTCTTAAGAGCAAAAAATTTAGAAGAATTTACTTTTTTAAGAGCAAATAAAGATTTATGGGTTTAAATAGATAGGTATCTTCTTAAATAAATGTCTCCCAAACAAATTATTAAAACATCAAATGCTCCAGATCCAGTCGGACCTTATAATCAAGCAATTAAAGCTGGGGACTTTATCTATTGTTCTGGTCAAATTGCTATAGACCCAGCTTTAAATGAAATAACATGTTTAGGTGATATAGAGAAGGAAACTATTCAAGTTTTAAAAAATCTCGCAGCAGTTCTAAATGCTGGTGGAGCAAAAAAAGAGGATGTAATAAAAACAACTATTTATTTAACAGACTTAAATAATTTTCAAATTGTCAATAAAATTTATAGTGATTTTTTTAATATAGATAATCCTCCAGCAAGGGCCTGTGTCGAAGTTTCATCTCTACCAAAAGGAGTTTTAGTTGAGATAGATTGCGTCGCATTTCTAGATTAATTTCTAATTATTGAGAAATTTGAAATATGAACCAATTGTGCACCATAGTTGTATAGATTATTAGTTGATAATTCATCTTTGATCTATGTCAGCAGCAAAGCTTAATATAGATGAACTAGAAGCTGGTTATCCTTTATTTTGCAAAGCTCTTAGATTATTAATTTTAAGAGGAAACTCAGTTAAAGATATAGAAAAGACAGTGTGTTGGAGTCATCTTGAGACTTTAAATAGATGTCTACCTGGTAGATATAAAGCACCCAAATATTTAATGGCTTTAATCAAAAGAGATATAGCAAAGCCAAATAATTATTAATAAAGGACTAATCCTCTAAATAAAATTTATCAATATCCTTTGAAAAGTCTTTTTCCTTTTCTGATATTTCTTTATTATCTAAAAATATTGAAATACTTACAAAATTCTTACCGAAGCTGATGTTTGGATAGATGTCCCATTCTTTACATAATTTCTCTATTTTCCCCATGAATTTACTAATTTTTGAGTATTGCTCAAATTCAAATCTTTTTTCAATCCTTAAGGGTGATTCTCTTTCATTCCACATTAAATTCTTTATTCAAAACTAATTACACTATACCCTCAACAAAGTTTCTAAATGAATTTTTTAAGTTAAAATTTTTAGTCACTCTCCCAATAATCAATAATACCGCCAATTGTTAAATCTGTTTGAACTTCTGGATTAGGGCAAGCAAATCTCGCAGCAGAGCCACTAGCAGTAAAAACCCAGTTACCTTCTCTCGCTCCTACAGGATCAACAGCAACTAATTTCTTACCCTTATTATTTTCCAAAATTCGTAAATTCATATAACCTAAGCCCGCGACTCTTTGAGTACATACCATTCTTCCTAATACCTTCATAATTTCCACAATTACTATCCTCCTTGTTACGACTTATCAGGATCCCAATGATCTATTATTCCAACAATCGTTAAGTCGCTTGGATAAGATTTGCTTCCCGCAGCTTCTCTAGCAGCAGAACTTCCAACACAAATAACCCAATCTCCAGGCTTACAGCCTACAGCATCTACAGCGACCTTACTTGAGGAACCATCCAAAACAACCTGTAGGTGTTTATGTTCAAAACCAGGAATTCTGTTGGTTGATACAAGTGGTTTCACAACCTTGCAAATTAACATAACTAGTGAGCCTCCTCTGTTTTTTTATCTAAAGACATTCCAATAATTTGAGCGGAATGAATGTTGTCCCTATCTCTAATAGTAGAGCAAGTATGTAGCAAACCTTGATCAACTAAATTTTTATATCTAATTGATATCGCATTATTAACTCTTTCACAATCTTTTATTGCCCTATCTTTGGCTCCAGGTACTTTTCCAGAGTAATCAAATCTTATAACTACTGGAATAGGTAGATCTTGCGAAACATTTAATCCAGTAAAAATCTTCACTCCTACATCTAAATCTGGCGCCCCTTCTTCGACTGTATCTAAATGAGCAAAATAAGTTAAATTCCTGAGATGTACTTCTTTAAAACCTATGCCAACTCCAATAAACCTCTCTGCATGACCAATATCTTCATAAGAACCGTTATGAAAACTCTTAACATAGTCAATTTGAGAAATATTATTAACAATTAATTCATACATAAATTTTTCCAGACCGTGGAGTTTATCTTTTGAAGAATGCCTAGAAATTGTTTGACAAATTTCTCTCTCTGCATCCTCTTTAGAAAAATTTATTGTTGAATTATAAATATCTAATGTAGAAATAGTTTTTTCTAAATCTATATTGCCATCACTAGTTGATAAATGAATTTTTAATGAATCAGTGTCTGTATCAAGTCCAATCAACATTAAATCCACAGATGCCCCGCAGCAAAAGCTATTCTCTACCGCCTCCTTAAAAGCATATAGTTTATTCCTACCTTCTCCTGCAGCTAACTTATCATTACTCCCATGAGCTGCGCATCCTTGATGCAAAGGATCTACTGAACTAAAATGATACGTTACAACTTTTAAGTACCTGGTATCTTGATGAGCTTCATTAGGAATATTCTCTCTATATCTTTTATGTTCAGTTTTTACCCATCGATTTACTGTATTCTCAATATCAAACAGTGCTCCAGCATGGGATCTTCTTCTTACTGAACTAAAAGGTATTCTCATTACATATGCGACTGAATGAGCTAATCGCCCATCTGAACAAGGAGTTATATCAAGTAAATGTATTCCACAATCTAAAAGAAATTTTTCAAAGTCTTCTGCACCTCTACTTCCAGCAGCACCTTCAAGTGGATCATTGTTAAAAAAATTATCACTAAGTTTCTCATGTTGTTTGAAAGCACACCATGCATATAAAGCTCTCATATCAAGAGGTTTTACCCAAGATTTATCTAATACATGAAGAGGTAAATCTATTCCTAAATTTTTTCTTGATATTGTCTGAGCCTTATTTATAAAATTTTCATGATGTTGTATTCGAGCAATTTCCTTAAGAGTTGGAACAATTTTGTCAAAATCGCTTTTTATTTTGCTTTCATACCTAAATAGATTTTCATTTTGAATATTATTGGTTAATTTATGAGACTTTCCAGAATTTCGTAAATTATTTGATTCTTTAGTTTGTATATGGATATTTTCAGTAAAAGTTTTCATTGGAGCGGTTGGCCCCAATGTGAAGTTCTTGGCTTTAGCCAGTCCTCTTAAAGGCATTATTTACTTAACCTCTTGCACCACCTGAAAAGGTAACAAGTTGTCCTTCACGAGTATTACCACTAGATCCAGTTATCAAGAAATCTGGTTTTTCTGTTTCCTCATTTCTTTTAACTTCCATAGGGGGCATTGCACTCATAAATCCTGCTCTTGATGGATTTCGCTTTCTAGAAGAAGCTCCCTCTGTGCCTGTTACCTTATCACCGCGATCCCAATCATCACCAGTTACGTTTCCTACTGATTGTCCTTCACCAGTAATCCTTGAAGCAACTCTTTTTTCTGGTGTTTTTGCAGCACGGTCTGCCTCTTCGATTTCCATTTTTTGTTTATAAGTAATATTTTTATTCGGTTCAAATCTAAATTTTTCAGTACCAGTGACCTTATCAACTGCCATATCAAAAGGTCCTGTTACCTTTGAACCATTTTCATATTCATTACCAGTAACACCTTGAGTATTTTTTTCAGAATATTTATCTCTTGATGGGGATTTAACAGAGAATTCATTCCAAGAGTTACCTGCTGACTTTTCCGAATTCGCATAAGCAGTATCATTTGGCGGATTATCACAAGCTTGTGAGAACTGATCTCCACCAACATAAGGAGTCCCTGTTAGGTTTTTACAAGCACCTTTCTTAGCACCTGTCATTACTCCGCCAATTCCTGGTTGTTGTCCTGTAAGTCTGGCATTTGAATTATTTCCAGAATTAACTGTTGCTCTTGATTTCATATCTTCAGAAGTTTCAGTATTACAATTCTCATTAATCTGATCTAATCCTGCGTATGGTGTTCCTGTTAACACTTTGCATGAACCTGGTTCATCGCCAGTTACTATTTCTGATCTTCCTGTCATAGTGCCGCTTATTAAATTTGACTTTGAAGAAAGGCTTAAACCTACTTTTCTAGCTTCTGGTTTTGGTTTTGAACCGCAAAACTTCTCGTATTGTTGAGATCCTATATACTCATCGCCAGTTACATTCTTACAACTCCCATGTTCATTGCCTGTCATATGGTCTGATCTTCCAACCCCTGTACCAGTTACATTATTCCCATTAAGAGTGTTGTAACTACCTACTTTTTCAAATGCTTTGCCTTTCGGATTTGGCTCAGAGCCAAGATATTGATCTCCAGTTAACTGATGTCCAGAACCTGATTCATCTCCAGTAACTAGGGTTGATCTACCAGGAAGTGATCCAGATACTTTTAATCCATCGGTTGTAGTACTGTGTTTAACCTTTGAAGGATTTTTTGGAACATCACCACAATACTTCTGTGATTGATTAGAAGATACATATTCAGTACCTGTAAGGGTTTTACAAGTCCCTGGCTCATCGCCTGTGACCCTATCAGATCTACCAACTTCATTCCCAGTCACTTTATTTCCTGATGTTGTTGCAGTAACAGTAGATCTAAGTGGTTGTTTATAACTTGGTCTATCTTGACAAAATTGATCAATAACTTCTGCTCCCATGTATTGGGTACCAGTAACTGTTCTGCATGTACTTGCTTCGTTACCTGTAGTTTTTACAGATCTATTAGCTTGTGTTCCAGTCACTATTTGACCTGAATCAGTTTCACTTTTACCAACTTTCCAGCTAGCATCTGCAATATTTTGTTTGGCGCCATTTTTATTTGGACCACATGGTCTACATTTACCATTACCTTTTTTGCCAGTAGCACCAGTTTTACTTCTTAACTCTCTCACTCTCTGAGAAATTTCTCTACTACTTAAATCTGGATCTCCCCTTCTAGCTAAAGAAGCGGCACTGGTATTTTGTTTAGTTGCTGATTTACCATGCTTAGATTGAGCTTCTCTTCTCGCTAAAACAATATCTCTACTTGTATTAGTAATAGGCTTTCTCTTCTGATTAATTCTTCTCTTAACGCTGGGTTTGAGGGACTTAGATTCTGTACTAGTTGAATCCTGACTTTCTTGATTTTTATTTATAGTTGAATTAACTATGTTTACAGGACTTTCTTTTTTAACATCAGTACGTGTTCTATCGGATGAGGTTATAGCTGATTTTCCATGGGTAGACATTGCTTTTCTTCTCTCTATTACTAACTCTTTACTAGATAAAGTTGTTGAAGAATTTCTGTTTACTTGATTTTTTGGAATATGTTTTGTAGCTGGTTTTGAAATATTATTATTAGGAGAAGACTGAGTCCCAGAAATATGTATATCTTGAGAAGATCGAACTCTATCTTTGGTAGTTGAAGAATAAGCAGCAGCTTTTTTACCGCTATCACTCATCGCCTTTCTTCTTTCAAGTGCAATCTCTCTACTAGTTTTTTTTGACATAATCTTCAAGTTTGAAATTCTTTAAAAACTTTTTTGAAAAACTTTCTCCAAAAAATTTTTTGGAGAAAGATATTAACTACGATAAGTAGCTTTAACGTCCTTGGAAAACTACAAAAGCTGTTCCTTGACTTTGAGTGTAAGCATCGTATCCGATGATTCTTACATGATGATCAGGGTATGCTCTATGACATGCCTCTAATTCGCTCACGATCAAGTTAAGATCTTTTTCCCCAAAGAATGGGAGTTTCCAATAAGACCAATAAGTTTGCATACATCCAGTTGGATGAACATGCTCAATAACTGGACTCCAACCTTGAGCAATTATGTAGGCAATTTGGTCATATATTTCTTCCTGGGTCATCGGTGGTAAGAAACCGAATGTTTCCAGGGTTGCAACTGTTTGATAGTCGCTTACTGTGCTCTGGAAAGGCATAATTAATCAAAATGTGAATGTAATTACTCGTAAAAACGAGATTTAGATAAGTTTGAGGAGAATTCATCTCCTCAATTTCGAAACTTGAGTTAACCCTGAACGTCAAGCTTGTCGACAGTGTCAAACTCGAACTTAATTTCCTTCCAAGTTTCTAGAGCAATAGCTAATTCAGGACTATGCTTAGCAGCTTCCATAAGAATGTCTCTACTCTCTTTTTCGATTTCGCGACCAGCATTACGTGCTTTTACACAAGCTTCTAAAGCAACTCTGTTAGCTGCAGCTCCAGCAGCTGAACCCCATGGATGGCCATGTGTTCCTCCACCGAATTGAAGACAGGAATCATCCCCAAAGATCGCAAGAAGTGCAGGCATATGCCAAACATGGATACCACCTGATGCGACTGCAAATACTCCAGGCATTGAACCCCAATCTTGATCAAAGAAGTTTCCTCTTGATCTATCTTCAGGAACAAATGACTCTCTTAAGTTGTCAATATAACCAAGAGTTGTTTGACGATCACCTTCTAGTTTTCCAACCACGGTTCCAGTATGTAGTTGGTCTCCTCCAGATAGTCTCAAACATTTTGCAAGAACTCTGAAGTGAATACCATGCTTTGGATGTCTATCAATAACAGCATGCATAGCTCTGTGAATATGCAGAAGCATGCCATTTTTACGACACCAATTAGCTAATCCAGTATTTGCAGTAAAACCACCAGTTATATAATCATGCATGATGATTGGCATATCTAGCTCTTTTGCAAATTCAGCTCTTTCATAGAGTTCTTCAGGAGTGTTAGCAGTACAATTTAGATAGTGACCTTTAACTTCTCCAGTTTCTCGCTGAGCGAGCTTAACTGCTTCTGCAACAAACTCAAATCTTTCTCTCCAACGTTGGAATGGTTGAGAATTAATATTCTCATCATCCTTCGTTAAATCAAGACCGCCTCTAAGACATTCATATACAACTCGACCATAGTTTTTACCAGATAATCCTAATTTAGGTTTGATGGTACAACCAAGTAGAGGTCTTCCGTATTTGTTAAGTCGATCTCTTTCAACTACGATTCCGTTTGGTGGACCACCGCAAGTTTTAATGAAAGCAATTGGGAATCTAATATCTTCTAGACGTAGATGTCTTAGAGCTTTAAATCCAAAAACGTTTCCTACAAGAGATGTTAATACGTTTGTAATTGAGCCTTCTTCAAAAAGATCTAAAGGATATGCAATAAAAGCATAGAAAGCTTCAGGATCTCCAGGAACGTCTTCGATTCGATAACAACGTCCTTTATAAAATTCTAAGTCTGTAAGTAACTCGGACCAAACTGTTGACCAAGTACCTGTTGAAGATTCAGCGGCAACAGCTGCTGCAACTTCTTCTCTTGGAACACCTTCCTGACCTGTACATTTGAAACAGGCTAATAGATCGGTGTCTAGGGGTACATATTCTGGAGTCCAGTAGGTATCTCTGTACTCCTTTACCCCTGCGTCATACTTCTTACTCATAAGGATAAATTTAGGTCTGTGTAGGGAAAATAATTATTTTGCAAAATTTATAAATCTTGCTTTATTTAATTAGTCCTTTTGACCAAGAAATTCACCATTACCTAGAGCAGGTTCAACTTCTCTATGAGGACGGGCAATAATGTGAGCTGCAACTAAACCGTCACCAACTCTTTCACAAGCATCAGCACCAGCTCTTACAGCTGCGTTAACTGCGCCTGTTTCACCTCTAACTAATACTGTGACATAACCGCCACCAACGAATTCACGACCAATAAGGCGAACTTCTGCTGCCTTTGTCATTGCGTCTGCTGCTTCGATTGCAGGTACAAGTCCGCGTGTCTCGATCATGCCGAGAGCGATACCCATTGTTTCTGTAGCCATTGTCTACTAAATACTAAATGTGGAATGTTCAATTCGAAGAATGCTTCATTAAGTACTTATAAGTCAAGCGTTTTCGACAAAATCTCCATTAATGTTTTTTCTATCATTCATAAGTTAAACTTATCACCCTTGGTACTATTGATATGTCAATACTTATGCAAATTAGTTAGTGCATCAAAACATACTGTTGTGTTAAGAAAAAATTTACATTATGTTATTTCCGTACGAGACAGGCCCTGTCTATACAGGTGTGGAATGTTCAACCTTTCCTGTCTCCGTATCAAGCTTTGAAGTAAGATAATATTCACAATAAATTTTTTATATTATCTTGAACCTTCCAGTTCTAACTATTGCGAGTGGCAATCAAAGAAAAGTATCTGAAATCTCAGAGATGCTGGATGTTTTGTCTTTAAAGGTTGAGAAGCAACCAGAATATTTAAATGTCGAAGAAACGGGGAAAACATATTTTGAGAATGCACTACTTAAAGCCAAGGCAGCTTCTCTAGAGACAAAAACTTGGGCATTAGCTGATGACTCGGGTCTTGAAGTAGATGTTTTAGATGGTCGACCAGGAATTTATTCTGCTCGATATGCCAAAAATAATGATGAGAAAATTAAAAAATTAATTAATGAACTTTCTGATAGTCCTTATAGGAGTGCAAGATTTATAAGTTGTATGGTTTTGTGCGACCCCTCAGGAAACTTAGTTAAAGATACAACAGGAATATGTTGGGGAGAAATTCTTAAGAACCCCAAATATCCTAATGGGGAGTTCGAATCTATTTTTTGGGTTAAAGAAGCTAATTGTGTTTACGGTGAGCTCTCACAATCACAACTAAATAAATTGGGTAGTAGAGGTAAAGCTGCAAAAATTATGTCACCTTTTTTAAAAAAAGAGATAGGTTTAAGTTAAAAAAAGGATTAAATAAAAATTTCTCAATAATTTGAAATTTCTTCAATTGCTCTTATAGCAGCAGCTGCTGCCTCTTCTACATCTCCTTCTTTACCAGCGAGAGTTAATCTACCAAAAGCTCCAACTGCTTTAACATCAACAACAGTTATATTAGATGCCTTTTCAGCTTCATTAGCTGCTTTCAAAACATAACCAGCTGGTTCAGTTTCTAATATAAACATGCTCATTCCAGATTGAATCATTGATCCACTTCTGTTTTGTCTATTTATTAAAACTGCATGATCTGGAGTAATTGCTCGAATAACTTCAGTCCAACTCGTAGCAGGTTTTGTTCTTTTTCTAACTTCACTCCCAATAGCATCTAGAACAACATCTCCAGAATGTAAAACCGTACTTTGATCTTTATGGTAAAGAGCAAGTGATCCAAATGCTCTTTCAACAATCATCTGACCAAGTCTTACATTACTTGCTTTTAGGGCAATGTCAGTAACTCTATGAACAGCCATCCCTGGTGAGACTTCCATCCAAAGACATGAATCACCAGGAATAGGTAAAAAACCTCTACTAACAGTTCCCATATATGCGGCTAATTGAGGTTGCAGAGAATCTAAAAAAACATATGTTCTTAACTCAATTTGCTCAACTTGACTAGCTTGTCTGGATACCAAGGACTTTTCTGAATCAGTAGTAATAAAACAGCTAGCACCACTGGCCTGAGCTTGTACCTCAGATCCTGTGACTAGAGAACTCCCTTTTTTTCGTTCCCCTCTGTTTAAGCTAGAAGTTGGTTCCATTGAGGCGACTATAACGGATAATGGTTCATTTTTTCTATTAAATTTACTTGCATGCTTACCACAAAACGATAACTTCAAGTAAAAGATATGCATTTTTATGGGAACTTCTCAAAAAAAAGAACCAAATGTTTCTGGTACTCAAAAAGAATTAACTCCTGATCAAACTCTTGGATTAGTTAGCCTAAGCTTGATGCAAAAACTATCTCAGAAAGACCCATCTTTTAGTTGGTTAGAAGAAGATAAAATTGAAAAAGTAAATCTTAAGAACCTCAGAGATAGATTGGAGTTAACGCAATTAGCTATAAATACTGGAGCACCTTTAACCACCTCAGAAGTGACAGCTTTAATTGGGGCAAAGCCCGGGAAATCTAAGTTGGAAAGAGCAGGATTATTAGCAACGAAAATAGCTAGAAATGTGTGGAAGCTTTCAAAAACAAGTCAAGGAAATTCCTTCTACAGAAATTAAAATACGCCCCAAAAGTTTTTTTCATAATTCCGATTTAAGTATTTAAACATTCATATAAGTTTTTTAAATGTGTTCATTTTGTAAGAGAACTTATTAATTACTTTCTTAAATTAAAAAGTTTATGCAAGCTTGAAATATAAGCTCTTGAAAATTTTTAATGAGTAAAGTTGAATTTAATAAGGAAACTGGGCCAAGGGAAGTTTTCTGTGGGTTAACTTCAATAGTTTGGCTCCACAGAAGAATGCCTGATGCATTTTTTCTAGTTGTAGGCTCAAGGACATGTGCTCATTTAATTCAAAGCGCTGCTGGAGTTATGATTTTTGCTGAACCAAGATTTGGGACGGCTATTCTTGAAGAAAAAGATCTTGCTGGTCTTGCTGACGCTCATGAAGAATTAGATCGAGTGGTAAATGATCTTATTGCGAGAAGACCAGAAATAAAAACTCTTTTTCTAGTTGGATCTTGTCCAAGTGAGGTAATCAAATTAGATCTTGCCACTGTCGCAGAGAAATTAAATAAAAGATTTTTAGGTCAAGTGAGATTCGTTAATTACTCTGGCAGTGGGATAGAAACAACTTTTACCCAAGGAGAGGATGGCGCCTTAAAAGCTTTAATTCCATTAATGGATTCATCAGATGAGGAGAAATTATTATTAGTTGGGACTCTTGCAAATAATGTAGAAGATAGGTTTAAGAAGATTTTTAGAAATTTAGGAATTTCAAATATTGAGAGCTTCCCACCCCGTCAATCAACAGAATTACCAAAGATTGGCAAAAATACAAAAGTTTTATTAACTCAGCCTTATTTAAGTGATACCGTTCGAGACCTAAAACATCGTGGTTGTGAAATAATTTCGGCTCCATTTCCTCTTGGTATCGAAGGAAGTACTGAATGGTTTTTAGCTGCAGCGAAAGCTTTCAAAATTAGTGAACTTAAAGTTCATGAAATTATTTCGCCCTTAATTAATAGAGCAAAACTTGCTCTTGAATCTCACAAAGAAATACTTAAGGGGAAAAGATTATTTCTTCTTCCTGAATCGCAACTGGAAATATCTTTGGCAAGATTTTTGCATAATGAATGCCAAATGGATCTTATAGAGGTAGGCACTCCTTACCTAAATAAAGACTTAATGAAAGAGGAGATTAATTTATTACCGGATAATACAAAAATTGTCGAAGGGCAACATGTAGAAAGACAATTAGATCGAGTTAGAGAATCCAATCCAGACTTAGTAGTTTGTGGAATGGGTTTAGCTAACCCTCTTGAGGCTGAGGGGATTAGTACTAAGTGGTCAATAGAAATGGTATTCAGTCCAATTCATGGAATTGATCAAGCCGCAGATTTGGCTGGTCTCTTCTCCAAGCCTTTAAAAAGAAATCAAATACTTACTTCAAAAACTTTAGTAACTCATTAAAAGAATATGGAATTAACTCTTTGGACATATGAAGGGCCACCACATGTTGGTGCTATGAGAATTGCCTCGTCAATGAAAGACATTCATTATGTGCTTCATGCCCCCCAAGGAGATACATATGCAGATCTTCTCTTTACTATGATCGAGAGGAGGGGGCAAAGGCCTCCCGTAACTTATACAACTTTTCAGGCTAGAGACCTTGGAGGCGATACAGCAGAATTAGTGAAGAAAAATATTAAGGAAGCGGTTGAACGATTCAAACCCAAAACTCTTTTAGTCGGAGAAAGTTGTACAGCAGAACTTATCCAAGACCAACCTGGAGCTCTTGCAAAAGGGATGGGGTTTGATATGCCGATTGTAAATCTTGAATTACCTGCTTACAGCAAGAAAGAAAATTGGGGGGCCTCAGAAACCTTTTATCAACTAACAAGAACCCTTTTAAAAGAAAAAGTAAGTTCTTCAGACAAAATAAATCCCCTTAGGTGGCGGGAATTAGGTAGGAGACCAAAAGTTAATATACTTGGCCCTTCATTACTAGGATTTAGATGCAGAGATGATGTAATCGAAATCCAACGCATACTTTCGGAACAAGGTATAGATACAAACGTAGTTGCTCCATTAGGTGCTAGTCCTGATGATATTGAAAGACTAATTGATGCTGAAATAAATATCTGTCTTTATCAAGAAATTGCTGAAGCTTCATGTGAGTGGCTCAAACGGAACTTTGGAATGGAATATACGAATACTATTCCTATTGGAATAAAAAATACAATTGAATTTATAAATGAAGTTCATGAGAAATTAGATCTTCCTTTAACGAATAGAGAAGAATTAGAAAATAAATCAAAACTTCCTTGGTACTCAAAATCAGTTGACTCTAATTATCTAACTGGTAAAAGAGTTTTTATTTTTGGTGATGGAACACATGCAATTGCAGCAGCCAAAATTGCTAAGGAAGAATTGGGTTTTGAAGTAGTGGGTCTTGGAACGTACAGCAGGGAGATGGCCAGGCAAGTAAGAGCTACTGCAAAAGATCTTAATGTAGAAGCTCTGATAACTAACAATTATCTAGAAGTGGAAGATGCCATGAAAAAGGCTGCCCCTGAACTAGTTTTAGGGACCCAAATGGAAAGGCATAGTGCAAAAAGACTCGGCATTCCATGCTCAGTAATTAGTACTCCAATGCATGTTCAAGATGTTCCTGCAAGATATAGCCCTCAAATGGGATGGGAAGGAGCAAATGTGATTTTTGATGACTGGGTACATCCCCTAATGATGGGCTTAGAAGAGCATCTTATTGATATGTTCAAACATGACTTTGAGTTTGTTGATGGTCATCAAAGCCATTTAGGACATACAGCGACAAACAAAAATAACATTTTAAATTCTGACGAGAAAAAAGAAAAAAATAGTAAAGAGGGAATTATCTGGACTGAATCTGGTAGAGCTGAATTAACAAAAGTTCCATTTTTTGTAAGAGGTAAAGTTAAAACAAATACTGAAAAATACGCAATCTTGAGAGGAATTCCAGAGATAAGCGATGAAACTCTTTATGATGCCAAAGCATATTTCAGTTAATTTTTACTAATAAAATATAATTAAGTCATGAGTATTTTCACCCATAATCTAATAGATTTAATCTTAAAAATTCAGTTATAAGAATATATTTCACACTTTTAATACAATTAAATACATATTTGTTTAGAAACATATTTCATGTGTATTTGCGCTGCAAGAATATAAATAATAATGTGTTTTAAGCTTTAAATGACAAGTACTATAAATAGACCTCTTGATGGAGAAGGAAGTGTTCAAGTAAAGCAAGATCCAAAAATAAATATTGAGGAAGGAGCTTTAGTTATTGCCGTCTATGGGAAGGGTGGCATCGGAAAATCAACTACATCATCAAACCTTTCTGCAGCATTCTCAAAATTAGGTAAAAAGGTTCTACAAATTGGATGTGATCCGAAACACGATAGCACTTTCACTTTGACGCACAAAATGGTTCCTACAGTTATAGATATTCTCGAAGAGGTGGATTTTCATAGCGAAGAATTGAGGCCAACCGATTTCATGTTTGAAGGTTTTAATGGCGTAATGTGCGTTGAAAGTGGAGGTCCTCCTGCTGGGACAGGGTGCGGGGGATATGTAACCGGTCAGACAGTTAAACTATTAAAAGAACATCATTTATTAGAAGATACTGACGTTGTTATTTTTGATGTCCTTGGAGACGTCGTTTGCGGGGGATTTGCAGCTCCATTGCAACATGCAAATTATTGTCTAATTGTTACTGCTAATGACTTCGATTCAATATTCGCTATGAATAGAATTGTCTCTGCAATTAAAGCAAAAGCAAAAAATTATAAAGTTAGATTAGGTGGGGTAGTCGCAAATAGATCAAAAGACACAGATCAAATTGATAAATTCAATGAAAGAACAGGTTTAAAAACTATGGCCCACTTTAAAGATGTCGATGCCATTAGAAGATCAAGGCTAAAAAAATGCACCATTTTTGAAATGGAACCAACTGAAGATGTGATTGAAGTTCAAAATGAATATTTATCCCTCGCCAAAAATATGCTTGAAAACGTAGAACCTTTAGAAGGTAATCCACTTAAAGATAGAGAAATTTTTGATTTATTAGGATTTGATTAGTCTTAATTAATCTAATCCAACCAATTGGCTTGTTAAATCATAAGTTTGTTGAGAAGTCTTCGTATCAATTATTCTTTTTGACAACTTTTGAGGAAAAGCTTTTCTGCCGGTTTTCTGACGATTTCCCCAGCTCCAATGGACTGATGGTTTAGCGAATTCTTTATAAGTTGCCACTTGCGCGACCCTCTCTCCTGCCAGTCTTTGTGAAACATATCCTTTTGTTATGAATTTTTGAAATATCGGGAAAAGGAATCTAAATAACCAAGGTGTATCTCTAAAAAGTTTTGTATCAGCAACACATCCAGGATATAAAGAATTTACAATAATCTTCTCTGCAGGATATCTTTTTGATAATTCCTGAACGGTGACCATATTGCAAAGTTTACTATCTTTATAAGCCTTACCAGGTTTAAATTTCTTTCCATTCGCCATACTTATTGGAGATAAAAAACCATTTTTGAATCCAGATAAATCTCCCAAATCAGCTGGGGCAGGTATAGGGATCCTTCCTCCAAGTTCTGAATAATTAGCCGTAACAGTCCCTAATACTGTGATTCTTGGCTTGAATACAGTTGATTTTCCATTTAAAACAATTTCTCTTTCAGAAGATAAAATATTTTCCATAAGAAGGTTTATCATAAGAAAATGCCCAAAATGATTCACTGCCATAGAGTTTTCAAACCCCTGAGGAGACCTTTCAGGTCTCTTAAGTCTCGGTTTATAAACTGCTGCATTACAAATAAGAGAATTTATTGGCTTTTTAAATCTTGCTAATATTTCATCGCAACCTTTTCTCACATCATCCAAGTTAGAAAGATCTATTTCTATAAAGTGAACATTTTTAACTTCCTCTTTTGTCAAGGATTCCTCTGCTATTTTTATTGCTCTTTTATTTGATCGATTAACAGCTATAACCTCCCATCCAAATCTTAATAGAGGTTTTATAGTATTTAATCCAACGCCTGAAGTTGTTCCTGTTATTAGGGCTAAACCCTTAATGTTCTTACTCACTAGTAGAAAAGTTAATAGAAAAATGAAAAGTAGAATGATTCAAGATCATCCTTATCAACGCCATATTACTCTGATAATGTCCCTAGAAATTATTTGATCCTGATCCTTCATAAATCTTTGCTCACCTTCAGAAGAGAATAAGTCATCAAACTTATTTGTTAAAACATTAAATCTATATTTTTCGTATAAAAATGAGTCTTCAATTTCCCTTAATCTGGTCAACCTTACTTTAGAACTATAGCCAAGTTTGATAAGGCTTATTATTGCTAAAAGGGAAAAGCTAATTTTTATAATTAAAAAAATCAAGGATACAAAATTATCATGTTTCTGTTGTCTTTTTATAAATACAGACCCTAAATATTTTTTGTGAAAAATACTATTTTTATAAAAAGATTTTGACAAAATAAGTTCTTGATATTTTACTGAATAAATCAATTCAGTCTTACTATATTATTACCTTATAAATTTTAAATTTTCTAATAGACTTTAGTTCCTACCTAAACTAATTCCAAGTCTTAGCGCTAAAACTCCTGCATGCACAACAACTATGAGACTTAATGCAATTAGATTTATTGTTTGAGTTGGCTCCATGTTTAAAAAATTATTTTCTATATTCTCCACCGAAAAGAGGAGATTTGAAACACTATTACAAAATGATGTTACGTAATTAACAAATTGAAAGAAAAAATTTATTGAAAATTATCATAAATAAACCTACAAAGTTAATTTTGGGAATAGAAAATCAGGCTTTAATTTTTTCAACAACTAATTTACCTGGATTTGATCAAATGGCTTTAGATTTAAATTTTTTAAATCAGACAATTTCGAATCCTGAAATAATTCTCACATTGAGGTTCTACTATTGGACTGGGGATTGGCTTTCAATTGGCTATCACCAAAAGGAAATTCCTCTTTATTGGAAAAAATTATTATCAAATGGGGAAATTAATATTGTTAGACGTCCCTCTGGAGGGGGAGCTGTTCTGCATTCAGGAGGTATAACATATGCGTTAACATTTAAAAAAACTTACTATAAAGTCTTTAGTTATGAAATGGTTAATAATTGGTTAATTAAAAGTTTTAGAGAACTAGGTCTAAACTTAAAATATGGAAATTCACGAAACTCAAGCATTAAAACAAATTGTTTTGGGACCTCATTAATTTCCGATTTAGTTGATCAGAATGGGTTTAAGAGAATAGGTAGTGCCCAATTTCGTAAAAAAGGTGCATTTCTTCAACATGGAGAGATCCAAACAAATCCTTCAAGAGATTTGTGGTTCAAATTATTCAAAGAAGAAGCTCCACCAAAAGTAAATTTAAAACTAACAAATGATGAAATAGTTCAACATTTGAGAAATTCATTCCTGGAAAACAAGTCAAATATAAATTTCAAAAATGTTGCCATAGATAATAAAAAATAGAAAATTTTAATGGGAAGAATTATTCAAGATCCCCTTTCTGCTTCATTGAATTAATTATTCTTGGCAATTCAATTCCTAAGGGATAATGATTTTTAAAGTTTAATTTGTTAACAATCTCTGAAGGCAAATTAAAACCTAATTTATTCAATACAAAGTTTCCAATTTTTGACCTATCAATTATCCCCAAAGGGATATCTGCAGCATTGAGAACTAACAAAAAGCCTTCATTTGTTTCTTCAAGTCTTTCTATAGTTCTCCATAATTTATCGTTATAAGATACACTTACAAAACTATCAATTGATTTCTTAAAATCTCCAACAAAGTTCCGTTCCCATTTTTTTAAGGGAACAGTTTTTAAAATATTCTCATCAACAAAACCGGTCCATCTACCATTATTCGTAACAAAAAAATATTTATCCGATGCATCCTTTTTATTTTTTATTAGTGTATTAAATTCTGAGAAATTTAAATCGTATTCAATTTTCCTCAAAGGCTTTAATTTGATCTCAGAAACGTTACTAAATTTAAGTATGTTTTCAATTTTAAAAAATTGACTTTCAGATTTTGAAGAATTAACCCCGAACAAGCCTAAAAAAGAAAGAATAAAACCAAAGTAAAAGTTAAATCTAAATAAACAAACTAACCCAAAAAATAGAACAAAAAAAGATAAGAATAAATTTACTTTATTGAGGAAATTTCTTCCTTTGTTTTTGCTTCCTGTAAAATGCCAAATAATACTTTTTAATAAATTTCCTCCATCTAAAGAACCAATTGGAATCAAATTTAAGAACCCTAAGAATAAATTAAATATACCTACTCTAAAAATTACATTAATAGATATTTGTTCTTGAGATGCACTGTAGTTACTAATCATAAGTAGGATAAGTGCTGTAGCAAAACATAAAAGAGGTCTAACAACTGCAATTTTTATATTGCCTAAAGCAGTTTGACAATACTTATCTATTTGTAAAATTGCCCCTAGAAAATAAAAAGTAATTTTTTTTATTTTTACACCCTGATTAAGAGAAACAAAAGTATGAAAAACCTCATGAAAAATAATTGAAGATAAAAAGAAAAAAGAAGTTAAAAACCCTATAATCCAAGCTTCTTTAGTATTATAAATATTGCCTGAGGTTAAACTAACCTGATTACTTACACTCCATGAGAATAAAAAGAGAATAGCGAACCAATAAGGGTGAATTTTAAAGGGAATTCCCCATATTTTAAAAACTTGCCAACTTCTCAAAAATAATCTCCGCTATATTGAGCAATAATATTAATTTTACATAAAGGGTAATTATATGACCAAGACTAAAACTTTAATTAAAATTTGTGGCCTGACGTCAGAAGAACAAGCTCTTCAAGTCTCAAAATTAGGAGCGCATGCTATCGGCATTATTTCAGTGGAAGAGTCACCAAGATATGTATCAGCTGAAATTAAGAAAAAAATTTTTAAAACCTTAGAGAAGTTGTATCCAAACATCGAAAGGGTATCAGTTGTACAAAATTGTCCAATAGACTTGATTTTAAAAAATTTCTTAGGAAACCCAAGTGAAACTATCATTCAATTACATGGAGATGAAGATATTAATTATTGCAAGAAAATAAGGGAAAAAATTCCTGATATTGGCCTATGGAAAGCTTTCAGAATAAAAACGGAAAAAGACATAGATAAAATTAAACCATTCGAGGATTATGTAGATGCGATACTACTTGATTCTTGGGACAAAGATACTTATGGAGGTTCAGGGAAAAAAATAAAATCTACTTATTTAAAAAATCTGAAATTTAGCAAACCTTGGTGGTTAGCAGGGGGAATATCAATTGAATGGATTGATGAAATTCTCGCAGATATCAAACCTAATGGGCTAGATATTTCTAGTAGTATTGAGATTTCTCCAGGTTTAAAAGATATAAAAAAGACAGAAGAACTTTTTGAGTTTTTAAAAAGTAATTAGTAATTATTAGAAGCGGACTGCTGTTTTACAAGTTCAAAAAATTCTTGTTTTAAACTTAAATCATGTCTAAAATCGCCTCTCACCACAGAATTAATCATGCTTGTATTTGGTTCTTTGACTCCCCTCCACTTCATACAATAATGTTGAGCCTTTACAATAATACCTAGACCTTTAGGTTCACATAGTTTTTCGATTTCATCTGCAAGAATCATTACTGCTTCTTCCTGAATATGAGGTCTTGAAAAAACCCAATCAGCAACCCTTGCAAATTTTGAAAGTCCTATGACTTTATTTCCAGGTTTAATACCTATCCAACACTCTCCTAGAATTGGAACTAAGTGATGCGAACATGCGGATCTAACAGAAATTGGGCCGACTGTATAAATCTCATCAAGATTCTTGTCATTTGGGAAACTTGTAACTTTAGGTTGTTGATGATATCTGCCTTTAAAAACTTCATTTAAATACATTTTTGAAACTCTTTTAGCAGTTTCTTGAGTATTATGATCATTTTCAACATCTATTATTAGGGACTTTAATAAGTCCTTAACTCTTGAGGCAACTTCTCTTTCTAAAATCTCTAATTCTCCAGGATTTATAAAATCTGCAATATTATCATTGGCGCTATATCTTGTACCAGAATTCTTGATTCTGTCTCTTATAATCTCGGAGATTAATTTATTAGTAATCTGGTCGTCAAAGTTTCTAATATTATCGTTGGGTAATGTAGAAGTCATAAAATTCTTAACAGAAAATTGTAAGCAACTTAATTAACTGTATCTTCCTAAAGCTTAATTGCTTATACACTATATCACATTCTCTTGTTTAATCGGGTTCGCTTAGCCCTAAAAAAAATCACTTTTTAAGCATTAAAAAAAGAAAAAAAATGTTTAAAAAGCTCCTCCAGAGGGCATTAATGTTAAGTCTTCAATCAGTTGTGATTCAGGTTGTTGAGCCATATAGAGAATAGTATCTGATACTTCGCTTGAGGAAAGCATAGAAGTTCTATCAAAATCAGCATTGATAGATTCTGAGTCCCAAAGAGGGGTATTTACTGAACCAAGAGTTATTGTGCAAGCTCTTATTGAATTAGTTCTCTCCTCTTCCCTCAAGCATTTAGTAAACATGACTAGTGCAGATTTTGAAACACAATAAGCGCCCCATTGAGGGAATGCACTATAAGAGGCATGACTACTAACATTAATAACTAGACCACCATTTTTTCTCATTTGAGGGATTATTGAGCTACAAATTTGGAAAACACTTGTAAGGTTTATTTGAATAGTTTGTTCCCATTGACCTAAATCCATTTCTACTAGAGGTCCATTAAAGGCACAACCGGCATTATTTATCAAGACAGAAGGACAACCATAATTCTGAATTGCTTCTCTAACACAATTATCTATTTCTAAAGAATTAGATAAATCACACTTAACCAAACTAATTTTAGATTTAGTAGTCAATAGTTCACTTTTTAGTTTCTCCAATAAATCCATATTTCTGGAGAGTAAAATTAAATCCCAACCCGCATTGGCAAAAGTAATTGCTGTAGATCTGCCGATACCTTTTGTAGCACCTGTTATAAAAGCTAGTTTCAATTCATTCAGTTTTTTGGGGAATTTCACTATAAATCTCTTCAATATTATTTGCTTCGATAAATTTACCTAAAACCCTAAACTTTTTATATCTTCCCTCAATTAATTCATCTTCAGGCATTTGCAATAAAGCATTAAGGTGTTTCTCAATAGCCTCTTTTAGTGTATTACCAGCATCTAAAGGGGCCCAATTATTACCACCAGAAGGTTCTGGTAATACCTCATCTATTATCCCCAATTTCAGTAAATCTTTACCTGTAATTTTAAGTGCTGATGCAGCTTCTGACGCCTTCGCAGCATCTCTCCACAAAATTGATGCACATGCTTCTGGGCTAGCAACTGTATAAACACTGTGTTCAAACATTAACAACCTATCGGCAACACCTATTCCGAGTGCACCTCCTGAACCGCCTTCTCCAATGACAGTAGCCACGATTGGGACTTTCAACCCAAACATCTCGCGTAGATTTCTCGCAATCGCTTCCCCTTGACCCTGTTCTTCAGCTTTTAAACCAGCATAAGCTCCAGGAGTATCAATAAATGTGAGAATTGGCAAAGAAAATCTATTTGCATGCTGCATTAATCTCAGGGCTTTTCTGTAACCCCCTGGTTTTGCCATCCCAAAGTTTCTTACTACATTTTCTTTTGTATCCCTTCCTTTCTGATGCCCTAACATCAACACTGGTCTATTATTTATCGAACCTATTCCCCCAATTAGTGCCATATCATCGCCTCCATTTCTGTCTCCATGTAATTCGATCCAGTCATCACAAAACATTTGAACAAAATCCAAAGTGCTAGGCCTTTGAGGATGCCTTGCTACCTGAATTTTTTGTGCAGGAGTGAGAGATTTAAATATTTCTTCTCTTCTCCTAGCTGCTAAGGTTTCAAGTTGTAGAAGCTGTTGACTAACATCAACTTCTGAATCTCGTGCTAATTCTTTAATTTGCTCTATCTGTTTCTCAAGTTCAACAAGAGGCTTTTCAAAATCAAGAAGGTAACGTTTAGCCATAATTTAAACAGTTAATACTCTGGGCTGCTTATCGAGTCCAATCGCAGAAAAACCATGTTTTAAAGAAGCTGCTCCTATAAATTCCATCTTTTCAAGAGAAATGTTATTTCTTCCCCAACTAAAGTTTGTATGACACTTTTCAAATTCTAAAATCATAGCTTCTGCGAAGCAAGCAAACATTTCTCGCTGAGGGTTTTGCATTTCCGCAAGTTCCATCATATTCCAACCAATATCATTGAAAAACTCTACTATACCTCCTTTTAAAACATGAATATTTTCGCCCTGAAATTTCTCATCAAGATTTTTGGGGTATCCACCATCAATCATTAAACATGGTTTTTTTAATTTATTAGTATCAATTTCAATAGTTTTAGGCATACTCGCAACCCACACAACAATATCCGCCTGAGGCAATGCCTCATCTAAACTTGTTACGGTGCCACCATCTAATTCTTTTTGCAAAAGTGCTAATGGTTCTTGTTGTCTTGCTACCATAAGAAGTTCAGAAATTCCAGTTTTATTGATAAGCCATCTGCAAACAGCACTCCCAATATCACCTGTAGCACCAATTACTGCGACAGTTGCTTTTTTGAGGTCTATCCCAATGCGAGGCGCATTTACTTCTAGTTGCTTACAAATAACCCAGGCGGTATGAGTATTACCTGTAGTAAACCTTTCCCACTCTAATGAAGTATTTCTGATTTGTTTATGCTGAAGAAGGTTAAAATTCTCGAAAATTATAGAAGTAAATCCTCCTAAAGCGGTAATATTAATTCCTTTTTTCTGCGCTAGTTCCATAGCATTCAATACTTTTCTTCTAGCAGTTTTAAATCTAGAAAGCATTTCAGGAACAAAGCAAGAATCAATGTAAGAACCTTCAATAGAAATTCCAGTAGCACTTTTAACTTCTACATTCTCAACCAATTGAGGAGGAGCTGTACACCAAACATCTAGGTCGCCATCAGCAATATGGTCAAAGCCTAGTAAGGAGGCTTTTCTTTTTGCATCTTCAAAACTTGTTGAGTGGCCTATTAACCCAAACATTTAGAATTTATTAATGGTTTCTATATAATGTTATGAACAATAGCACAGAGGTAACTACTTAAAGATAAAGATTAATTATTAAAGAACTTAAATAAAGTAAAAATATAATTAAACGATGGCTGCCATCGCCATTCTTGCAATTTCTCTATTATCAAGACCTATTTCCATAAGGGTATCTTGATAAGCAATCATAAACTCTTCCATTAATTCCTCTTTGTCCATAGCCAAAACTGATGCATCATTTGCAACTTCATCTAACATCTTTTTTATTAAGGGAAGGTTAACCTTATTAGCTTCCATTAACTCATCTTTACAAGTGGATAAATTCTCTTTAAGCCATTCTTGACCATAATTTAGATGAAGATATTCATCTTTAACCACACCCTCTGTAATTTTTTTTGCAAAAGGATCGGCAACTCGTATGTAGACGTTATAGGCAGAGATTGCAAATGCTTCAATTAAAATTGCCTGTATTAAAAGACATGTTGTTAAATTTCCTTTTTCTAGAGCAATTTGGAAATTACCATGCAATTTAGAAAAGAATTTTTTAGCAAATTCCATATCAGCTACTACCCCTAAATTCCTTCCACATGCAGTAAAGCCTTTTTTATGTTTCATTTCCATTCTCGCTAACTTAGTTAACTCTTCTAACTCATTTGGTATCAAAGTTGCTATTGAAAGATAATTATCATGAGCTTCTTGTTCTCCCTCTATAACAATTGCATTTATTCTGCTATATGCATCCTTATAAGAATCTGTAGTAAAGTCGGGCAAATTTAAACAGACAGGGTTATTAGATTCCTCAGTAGTTTTTTTATTTGATTCTAGAGTTTGCATGTCAGTAATCTTTAGCTCATTATGCATGAATATTACATGATTATAGTGTGTTTATTTAAATATCATGAAATATTTTTAATTGTTAAGGCTTTTTAATTGTTAAGTCACATTTTTTACTTAAATTTATTTAAGAGTTGTTTGGCCAATCTGATTGCATAAGATTCAATATCAATTTAAACCAATGATTAATCAATAATTCCTTGAGATCTTTCCCTAAGGACTCATTTGCCCCCCTACTATCCCCAATTACACCAGATTTACTCAAGTCTTCTGTAAGCCATGCAGTTGGCGCATTCCCCTCTAAACTCCATCCTTCAGGAATTTTTCCTTTAATGCCCTCATGTGGACGTTCATCACCTACTAATTCTGGTTTCAAAGCAAGCATCAAACTTGTTTCAGCTAAGGAAGCATGCAACCCATGCTCGATTTCAGTTTTTGATAACAATTGACTTAAGCCATTAACACCACTCCACAAAAAACAAGGAAAAACTGCCATCTCAGGTGCGAAACTTCTTAACTCTCTTGCAGCTGTGTTTAATAATGAAATTTGACCTCCATGTCCATTAATCAATATCAATCTTTTAAAACCCATTTCAGATAATTGACCGCCTACTTCTTTAATAAGAGAGGTTATTAAATTTGAGGAAAGAGAAATTGTCCCAGCAAAACTCTTATGTTCTGGAGAGAACCCAATATATTGAGTTGGAAGTTTTTTTAATGGAATATCGGAGGGGAATAATTTAAAAACTTCGCTAACGATTTCATCAACAAAAATACTATCTGTAGCAAGAGGCAAATGCGGGCCATGTTGCTCAATAGCACCGAATGGCCAAATCACTGTTGATCTTTTGTCTTTTGCAATACTCTCAACATCTTGCCAATTTAAATATTCGAATTTATTAGGTATTGGTTTAAAGTTCATTAATTTTAATTTTGAGTACTAACATTTAGAGTATGTTAATAATTAATTATTCTTATTTTACCTACGATGGGAGTCAGTGATAAAAGTGCCCAAAATAATATCCAACCAAAGGGCAATAAAAAAGATTTAAAGAAACCTCTTCAGGTTCTTCACATCAGCAAGAAAGATACTCAAAAAAAATCTCAAGAAACACAGGCTAAGACTAACAATTCGCAAGAAGAAACAAAAAACAAAAACATCGCAATCAAGCCCCAAATACTTGAAGGTGAATCAGCAAATGAAATTGAGAGCAATTACGAAAACATTAAAGCTTTTGATAGTTCTCAACATGATTTAAATAAACCCCTTAACTCTTCTGAGCAAAACACAGAATTTCAATTAGAAAGAACAGTTGATGAATTTGATTTTGATGAAAATGCTTTTTTGGAGGCTTTAAATGAAAATGAGCCGGTTGGGTCTACAGGAGAAACAATTTCAGGGAAGGTTATAGCAATTGAAAGTGATGGACTTTATGTTGATATTGGTGGTAAAGCACCTGGTTTTATGCCCAAGAAAGAATGTGGGTTGGGTGTAATAACTAACTTTAAAGAAAAATTTACTAAAGGACTTGAAATAGAAGTTTTGGTTATCAAAGAACAAAATGCAGATGGGATGGTAACAGTGAGTGCTCGGGCATTAATTCTTAGGCAAAGTTGGGAAAAGGTATCAAGTTCTGCAAAAAATGGAGAAATAATTCATGTTTTAATTAATGGATTTAATAGAGGTGGACTTACGTGTGATGTGGATGGTCTAAGAGGATTCATCCCAAGATCCCAACTCGAAGATGGTCAAGACCATCAATCTTTTGTTGGCAAAACTTTAAAAGTAGCTTTTCTAGAGGTGAATCCAGAAACCAGAAAATTAGTTCTATCTCAAAAGAAAGCATCATTAGTTTCTAAACTTTCAGGTCTAAAATTGGGTCAATTAATTGAAGGAGAAGTTTTAGCAATAAAACCATATGGCTTTTTTATAGATTTAGGTGGAGCTAGTGGACTTCTTCATCAATCCTCACTAACAAATGGATCGATTCGTTCTTTACGAGAAATTTTTAAAGAAGGAGAAACTATAAAAGCTTTAATATCTGAGATTGATCTAGAGAAAGGCCGCATTGGTCTAAATACAGCACTTTTAGAAAACTCTGCCGGTGAATTAATTGTTGACAAACAAAAAGTGATGCAAGAAGCCAGAGAGAGAGCACTAAAAACTAAATCACTTTTCGATAAGAAAGAACAAGATAGATGAACATTAACAAAAAAACAGACCCAAGTCTTAAATTAAAAACTTCAGATTGGGAATTAGACTTTTATTCAAGACCAATAATTGAAGCAAATGGAAAAAAAAGATGGGAATTAATTATTTGCTCTACCAGAAGTTTTAAGACAAAAGAAAATTTTTTTTGGAATAAAAAATGCCCTGCTAATGAAGTTAATTCACTATGGCTTACAAAGGCTCTTAATGAAGCACTAAATCAAGCAAAAAAAGAAGGGTGGGCGAAACCTTCAATAGTTCGATTCTGGAGGTCATCAATGAAGTCCATAATTAAGAAATCTTTAGAAGCTACTAACATTGAGGCTCTTATCAGTAGAAGAACCTATAGTTTGTTCGATAAAATAGAATTTCTTGAAAAAGAGATTTACCCAAATGAAAATGGCTATGTAAGAGGTGTACTAGCGCCAACTTTTACTTCTACATTGGAAAACCCACCTAAACCTTTACCAGAAGCTGTGAGAGGGGATGCTCTAACTATCGCTGAAATATCAATAGGGCAATTAAAATCAGCAGAAAATTGGCCTATTGAATTTGGAGATATTTTCCCAATTCATCAAAAATTGGATGATGATAACTTAGTACCTGGATTACGACTTTTTAGCAAAGATAGATCGTTAGCACTCTCTGCTTGGTTCAGTTGTTTAGAACCTATTAAATTAATAATAAATAAAAACCAACTCATTCTTGAAGCTTCAGAAAACGATAATTGGCTGGTAACAGATTTACCAGAAAAAGATGCAAACATTTTAAGTAAAAAGTTTTTAGAGAATAAAAAAAATTCTTTTGGATATCAATTTATTTCCATACAGTCAACGCCATATATAGAAAAATTTGCAGGATTTTGGATCTTGAGAGATATTGAATTAATTTCATAAATTTAATTTAGGAGCAGAAACTATTCCTTACAAAGAAATATATTTCTCAAAAGCTGAAATTTTTATTCAAAACAAAAAATTTGAGTATTATTCATCGCCTATCCTTAGTCAATATAATTTCAAACATGCATTTTTTACAAAGTCAAGCTCTGAGAAATTTCTTCGATTATTAGGAAATCACTTTAATAAAAATTACATAAATTGTATTACCAATCAAATTCACAGTAATTTGATAGTCTTTGGATCTCATTCGGAAGAAGGGATTAAAACTGATGCAGATGGTCTTGTTGGTAATAAATGCAATCAAAACTTATGGGTTTACACAGCTGATTGTATGCCAATATTTTTTGCAGATAAGAGGAAAAGAAATGTAGCGACTTTGCATTGTGGAAGAAAAGGTTTAGAAAAAAAAATAATAAAAAATCTGGTCAAAATTTTCGATAACCTTGGGACATCAAGAGATGACTTACTTGTTGCAGTAGGACCAGCGATTTCTAAGGAACATTATCTAGTTGATAAATTGACACTCAAAGAATTTTATAGAAAGGCCGAAAACAAAAACATAACTTTCAATTTAAATAAAATTAAAAAAGATCTTTATTTTAGTGATTCAAATTATTTTAAAGAGCAAAACTTAAACCAACTTGATCTTAAAAAATCTGCCTATAAACAACTTTTGAATGAAAACATTCCTAATCCAAATATAGACATCTCAAATTTATGCACATACAAATTAAAAAATGAATTTAATTCCTGGAGAAGGAGCAAAACAATATCGAGACAATGGAATATTATTTGCTCATAGAGATAGCTAATTTGGGCAAATTTCACTAGTTAAGTTTTTAGCTACTAATAATTCGGTCATCTCTTCAGTACCTTTAATATTAAAAACTTTGGCTAACAAAACATTCTCTTTAAAACCAAAAGGTTTTATTTTCACTTTGCTTCCCCTTGGGAATTCACTCTTAAGTACATTAGTTGCTTGAAGCTCATCATTTTCATTTACATTTACACAAAATAATTCAATAGTTAAATTCCTATTTTGATCCCCAACCAAAATAGTATTTGAACTCTTAATTTGAAGAATTTCAGCCGAGTTGGCTATTAAAGGATTAAGAAAATTCAAGCAGATTATAATTAAAAATTTTGATAAATTTTTCAATTCAAAAATAAAGTTTTAAATCATCTTAAAGTTAATTTTTTAAAATGATGAATTTTAAAAAAATTACTCCTCACAATTAACATATCCAACCATTTGGGCATTACTTTTACCAGGGGGGACCATTGGATAACAATTTTCACCTCTTCTGACAAGGATATTAATCAAGGCAGGACCGTCATGATCAAGCGCATTTTTTAATTCATTCTGTAATTGTTTTCTATCAGAAATTAAGTATCCTTTAACTCCAAAAGACTCAGCAAGCTTTACAAAATCTGGTTCACCGCAACTCATGTCCGAAGAGGAATATCTTTCATCATAGAAACTTTCCTGCCATTGCCTTACCATCCCTTGCCAGCGATTATTAATGATGATCACCTTTACCTTTAAACCATACTGGGACAAAGTACCTAATTCTTG
>CACNAI010000008.1 GCA_902618335.1 uncultured Prochlorococcus sp.
AATGGGGGGGGGGTGATATTTTCTGATTTTTTTAAAAAAAAAGACCTCTATCACTAGAGGTCATGCTAGTTTTATTGAATCAAATGTTACCTTGTTTCCATTGTTTCAATAAAACTACTCCTACACACAAAATAAAGATATGTCATAATTTTTTTTTTTGTGGAAAGTACAAATGAAATGTTACTTATTCGTCACATATGATAGTTAAGAATTTTAAGAACAATTTCCTAATCAAAATACTTTTTAAATAATTTGAATTGAAAAAAATTAATATTTCTGAAATAAAGTTTAAGTCGTGTATTCGCTATTTATTTCAACATACTTTTTAGAAAGATCGCACCCCCAAGCTGTGCCTTGCGATTCTCCAGAATTAAGATTGATCATAATTTTTACAATATCATCAACTAAATATCTACCTTTCATTCTAGAATTAATATAGTCTATGACTTTTTGTGGATCATATTTATTTAACTTGCCCTTTTCCAAAATCTGAGCGTTTCCTATATACAAGTCAACGTCATTTAAATTAAATTTAACTCCAGAATTGCCTGCAGCAGAAATGATTCGTCCCCAATTCGGATCACAACCATGTATTGCAGTTTTTACCAAGGCAGAATTACAAATAGATTTCGCAAGCATAATTGCATCATCTGTATTTTTTGCTCCTTGAACCAAAACTTCTAATAAACAATTTGCTCCCTCTCCATCCCTTGCAATACTTTTTGCCAAGTTCTGACATACTATATCAATGCCTTGTTGGATAATTGGAAAAAACCTTTTTTCAATTTTCTTTCCTGCATTTATTCCAACAAAAGAATCATTTGTGCTTGTCTCTCCATCAACTGATATTGCATTAAAAGATTTTTTAACCGCAATAGCAATCATTTTTTCCCATTCTTCTTTTTGAATACCCGCATCACAGGTTAGAAAAGCAAGCATTGTAGCCATGTTGGGGTAAATCATTCCTGAACCTTTTGCAAATCCTGCTATTTTTATTTTTCTACCTTGAATACTCGTCTCAATTGACACTTTTTTCAAAGTCAAATCAGTAGTTAAAATTGCTTCTGCTGCATTTTCAAAATTATTATCCTTTAAATCACTAACTAAATTCGGTAGATTTTTTACTAAATCATTTATTTGTATTGGAACACCAATTACACCAGTTGAGCACATTAAAACTTCTTCTTCTTTTATTCCTAAAAGTTCCGCAATCTTTCCTGTAGCAATTTGAAAATGTTGAATACCAAGATTTCCTGTACAGGCATTTGCTTGACCAGAATTAATTAGTATTGCTCTTACAAAACCTGAAGTTGCTTTAATCCTTTCCTCACAAATATCCACACAAGAAGCTCGAACTATTGATTGAGTAAACATCCCACTAAAAATACTTCCTTCTGGAGCGAGTATTAGTGCTAAATCTTTTTTATTCGAAGCTTTTAAACCAGCAGAAATCCCAGCAAAAAGAAACCCATTAGGTGTTACCTCACTGTCATCGACAAACGACCAATTGGAATCTAACTGGCTCAAACTTTTTGGTATTTTAATTCATACTAACTACTCTTTAATACTAAAGAAACTAAGTAATTAGATTATTATTAATAATATGGATATTCTTCAAAAATTAAAAAACAACCAAAGAAGAATTGGTTTAACAGGAGGTATTGCAAGTGGGAAGACAACCATAACTAATTACATTAGAAAACATAAAAACATACCAATATTAGATGCAGATCATTTTTCAAGAGAATTAATCAAACCAAATACAGATGGATATAAGAAAATTTTAGATTATTTTGGAAATAAAATTATTGATAATAAAAGCAATTCAGAAGGGGCAATAAACAGAAAACTTTTAAGGAACATTATTTTTAAACATTCAGCAAGCAAGGCGTGGATTGAAAAACTGCTTCACCCCTTAATTAAAGAAAGAATGATAGAAGAATGCAGTCAATACAGAAATAATCAAACTATAGTATTGGTTATTCCATTATTGTTTGAAGCAAAATTTGAAGATATTTGCACTGAAATATGGTTAGTTAAATGTCCTAAAGAACTACAAAAAAACAGACTTATGACAAGAGATAAAATTAGCGCAAAAGAAGCATATGAATTGATAAATTTTCAATTAAGTTTTGAAGAAAAAAGAAAATTTTCAGATATTATTTTAGATAATTCGGATGATCAAAATAAATGGATCAATACGATAAAAAAACTTCTTTAAGCTTTAGCTGTTTAATTTTTCCATAAGAAGTTTATTTGCAAGTTTCGGGTCAGCTTTACCTTTTGTTCTTTTCATAAGTTGACCAACAAAAAAACCAAGTAACTTAGTTTTGCCATTTTTAAATGCTTGAACTTCATTTGGATGTTCATTCATCAGTTCATCAATTATTGGTACAATACTTGAAGAATCAGATATCATTGCCAACCCTTTTTTTTCAACTAATTTTTTCGGAGAAATATTTTTTTGAATAAGTTCAGGTAAAATTTCTTTTGCAATTTTTCCACTAATTATATTTTTTGAAATCATATTAATCATTTCAGCAAGATTTTCAGGACTAAGCTTTAATTCACTAAAACTTAGTTTGTTTGATTTTAAATAGCCCACAATATCACTTGTTACCCAATTTGAAGCTAGTTTGGCCTCGGCACCATTTGCTACTGTTTCTTCAAAAAAGTTTGCCATGCTTATTTCATCAGAAATTACTCTTGCATCATATGCAGACAACCCAAGTTCACTTACGTATTTATTTCTTTTCTTTGAAGGTAATTCTGGTAGTTCTTTAAACCATATTTCTTGTTGAGCTTTTGTTATTTCAATTGGACCTAAGTCAGGATCAGGAAAATATCTATAGTCACTGCTACCTTCTTTTAATCTCATACTTTTCGTTAATTGCTTAGCTTCATCCCATAACCTTGTTTCTTGGACAATTTTTCCTCCATTTTCATAAACTTCTATTTGTCTGGCTATTTCATAATCACAAGCCTTTTGAATTGCTGAAAATGAATTCATATTTTTTATTTCCACTTTGGTACCAAAAGGAGCATGAGGTCCTTTTCTAACTGAAATATTGACATCACAGCGTAATGAACCCTCTTGCATATTTCCATCTGATACCCCTAGATATCTAACTGTTCTTCTAATCTCTGAAGCATATTCAGATGCCTCTTTACCTGATCTAATATCTGGTTTACTTACAATCTCACAAAGTGCTATTCCGGCACGATTGTAATCAACTAAAGAATACTTAGAGCCAGCTAATCTATCACTTCCTGAATGGACTAGTTTTCCGGCGTCTTCTTCCATATGTAGCCTTTCTATACCAATTTTTTTGATATAAGGTTCTTTGTCCTTTTCAATTATTTCAACCTCTAACCAACCATTTTCAGCTAGTGGCTCATCAAATTGTGAAATTTGATAATTTTTAGGCAGATCAGGATAAAAATATTGTTTTCTATCAAATTTACAATATTCTGCGACGTTTAAATTTAATGCTAACGAAGTTTTTACAGCATACTCAAGAACAGTCTCATTCAAAACTGGAAGAGTTCCTGGTAACCCACAAACTACAGGATCTATATGCGTATTGGGTGCATCACCAAAAGCTGTTGACGCAGATGTGAATATTTTACTTTTCGTATTAAGCTGTACATGAGTTTCCAAACCAATCACAGCTTCCCAAGATTCCAAATTGTTCATTATCAAAAGTCTCTTTATTAATATTATTGGATATAAAGGAAAAGAGGACCAAAACACAAATAAAAATATTAATTTTTAAATGGCACAAGAAACCAAAAATTCAATATTAATCATTGGCGGTGGACTTTTAGGTTTATCTATTGCTTATGAATTTTCTAGAAATAACTTCAAAGTTTTAGTTTTAAGCAAAAAAAGAAATGAATCAGCTGGATTTGTTGCTGCAGGAATGTTAGCTACTCATGCCGAAGGACTCGAAGATGAATTACTAAAATTTGGCCAAGAAAGTCAAAATCTAATTCCAAAGTGGATAAAAAGTATTGAACAAGATAGTAATATTAAATGCGGTTTAAGAAAATGTGGCATAGTAGTTCCTTTTAAAAACAAAGAAGATCTTGAAGAGTTTCCCACTTATGAATATGGAAAATATCTAAATCACAAAGATCTTCAAACAGAAATTAATGGAATGAATTCTATTTGGAAACATGGTTTACTTTTTGAACAAGATGGTCAAATAGATAACCGAAGAAGACTGATGCGTGCTCTTGAGAGAGCATGCTCCTTGCATGGAGTCGAATTTCAAGAGGGATCAGAAGTAGAGGATTTGACATTCGAAAACAACAAAGTTACAGGTGCAACAGTTGTATGTGCCACTGGGGAAATAAAAAAAATTAACTGCGAAAAAGCAATTATATGCAGCGGTGCTTGGAGTAAAAAAATTTTTAATAAGATTCCAGTCTTTCCTGTAAAGGGGCAAATGCTATCAATACAAGGTCCAACAAATTTTTTGAAAAGAGTTATTTTTGGTCCAAAAACTTATCTAGTTCCCCGTGATGATGGACTTATTATAGTTGGAGCGACAGTTGAAAAAGATTCAAAATTTAATCAAGGTAATACTCCTAATGGAATAAAACAACTGCAAGAAGGAATTCGCTCCTTATTGCCAGAAGCTATTAATTGGCCACAAATGGAACATTGGTGGGGGTTTAGACCTTGCACACCAGATCTAAAACCAATAATTGGAAAATCAAAAATTGAAAATCTTTTTATAGCTACAGGACATTACAGAAATGGAGTTTTATTTTCTGCAATAACAAGTGATCTTCTTTTGAAAATAGTTCAAAATAAAAATCTCAAAGAAAAAGAAAAAAGCTTTATAGAAAAATTTAGTTTAGATAGATTTGCGATTTAAATTTTAATTTTCAGATCGCCATTTCGAATCAGAAGTTTCCCAATCACATAATTCCTCTTCGTTAAACCATAGATCAATTTCAAATTTTGCTGTATCTTCTCCATCAGAACCATGAATAATATTCCTCCCAATATCAATAGCTAAATCACCTCTAATTGTTCCAGGCTCTGCTTCTAAAGGTTTTGTTGCACCTATTAGTTTTCTAGAACTCAAAATAACTCCTTCGCCTTCCCATACCATTGCTACAACAGGTCCACTTGAAATAAAGTCTACTAAATCACCAAAAAAGGGTCTTTCTCTATGTACTCCATAATGATTTTGAGCAAGTTCTTTTGAAGGAATTAATTGCTTTAATCCAACCAATTTAAATCCTTTTTTTTCAAATCTGCCAATAATCTCAGAAACATATCCTCTTTGAACTCCATCTGGTTTAATTGCAATAAAGGTTCTCTCTTTGGTCATTTAGTTAATAATCACTCTATGTATATTCAACTTTTGGGTGGTAACTTGGCAAGTAATCATTAAAATAAAAGATATTGTTTTGAGTTATTTTCAAAAACATTTATTAATCACTAAAACATAAATTGACCAATTTTGAACCGAAAAAATTAAAGAATATTTGGACTATTGAAGAAAGTATTTCGACTTATAACATAGACAAATGGGGAGATAAATATTTTTCTATAAATTCCAAAGGCAATATATCAGTAATTAAAGATATAAAATCTGAAAATAAGATTGATCTTTTTAAGCTTGCTCAAGAACTTAAGAGTAGAGAAATAAATCCTCCATTAATCATAAGATTTAATGATATCTTGAAAGATCGCATAAATGCATTACATGACTCTTTTTTTAAAGCAATAAAAACCTATAAATATAAGAATATTTATCAAGGCGTTTTTCCTGTCAAATGTAATCAACAGAAAAATGTCCTAGAAAAGATAATAGAGTTCGGTAGCCAATGGAATTTTGGTTTAGAAGTAGGAAGTAAATCAGAACTATTAATTGGCCTTGCACTTCTTGAAAACCAAAATTCATTATTAATATGCAACGGATATAAAGATAAAAAATATATTGAGATTGCTACTTTGGCCAGAAAACTTGGCAAAAATCCAATAATAGTTATTGAACAACGAGATGAAGTAAAAAGAATAATTCAAGCAGTTCAAGAACTTAACGCGACTCCATTGATAGGAATTAGAGCAAAGTTATCAAGTAAAAGTAGTGGTAGGTGGGGTAAATCTATTGGAGATAAGTCCAAATTTGGATTATCAATCCCAGAAATTATGTTGACAATAAAAGAACTAAAAGAAGCAAATCTTATAAACGAAATGAAATTGCTCCATTTTCATATAGGCAGTCAAATAAGTGATATTGCTGTGATCAAAGACGCATTACAAGAAGCGAGTCAAATATATGTTGAACTATGCAAACTAGGAGCTCCAATGCAATATATCGACGTTGGGGGAGGATTAGGAATAGATTTTGATGGAACTAAAACCTCCTCCAACACCTCTACTAATTATTCTCTTCAAAATTATGCTAACGATGTAATTGCAACTATTAAAGATTCATGTGAATTAAATAATATCAAGCATCCAACCATAATCTCAGAAAGTGGAAGAGCAATAATTAGTCATTGTTCAGTTTTAATTTTTAATGTCTTAGGAACAAGCCATGTCAGTTCCAAACTACAAATTTTTGATAAAAAAAATCAACAATTAATAATTTCAAATTTACTTGAAACATACTATGAATTAAAAAAACTTAAAAATAAAAAAATAAATTTATCTCAAATAATTGAACTATGGAATGATGCAAAAAAGTTTAAAGAAGATTGCTTAGTCGCTTTTAGATTAGGATTTTTAAGTTTGGCAGAAAGAGCTTATGCCGAAGAACTTACTTGGGCTTGCGCAAAAGAAATTTCTAATAACCTGAATGATGATGAAATCAATCACCCTGATTTATCTGAAATTACGGAAACTCTTGCATCAACTTATTATGCAAATTTATCTATATTTAAATCTATTCCCGATAGCTGGGCAATAAATCAGATTTTTCCAATAGTACCAATACATAGGCACTTAGAGGAGCCTTTCTGCAAAGGCAACTTTGCAGATTTAACTTGTGACTCAGATGGGAAACTAAATAATTTTATTGATGATGGAAAAATTAAATCATTACTAAATTTACATAAGCCAGAGGAAGACAAAGATTATCTAATTGGAATTTTTATGACTGGAGCCTATCAAGAAGCATTAGGGAACTTACACAATTTATTTGGCAATACAAACGTTGTTCATATAGATATAAATCAAGATAATTCATATAAGATCAAAAATATTATTAAAGAGGACAGTAAATCTGAAATTTTGCAATTATTAGATTACAGTTCAGCTTCTTTGGTTGAATCTATAAGAATTAATACTGAATCAGCAATTGATCAAAAAAAATTAACTATTGAAGAAGCAAGGAAATTAATGGATCAAATCGAAATTAGTCTCAGAAAAAGTAGTTATTTATCAGAATGACTATCTAATATTTTTTGCAAATAATTTTTAGCATAATCTAGAGCATCACTTAACTTATCAATATCTTTAGCACCTGCTTGAGCAAAGTTAGGCTTTCCTCCTCCTCCTCCCGAACAAATTCTTGCAATCTCATTTATTAATTTACCTGCATGCAATCCTATTTTTACTGCATCATCACCTAAAGAAACTACAAATAACAACTTTCTATTTTCTGGATTTGGAATTCCCACAAGAATCACTATTGCTTTATTTCCCAAATGAGAAGTTAAATTAAGTGCTGCAGATTGCAAAGAATTCCCATCTAAGCCATCAATTTGATTTACCAAAATTGAAAAAGAATTTACTATTTCTGCGGATGATTTCATAGAAGAGTATTTAAAATATGCAATTTCATCTTTCATTTTTTGTATCTCTTTATTCTTTTTAATAAGCTCTGCTTGCAAATTATTAACCCTTTCAAAAAGTTGATTAGGATTTGCTTTTAACAAATCACTTAGTTGATTTACTAAAGCATTTTTATCACTGAAATAGTCTAATGCTGATTGTCCTGATAATGCTTCGATCCTTCTTACTCCGGCTGAGATTCCTTCCTCACTAATTATTTTGAAAGAACCTAATTCGGATGTAGTTGTAACATGTGTGCCACCACAAAGTTCCATTGAAATTCCTGGTACATTAACAACGCGCACTTCATCATCATATTTTTCTCCAAACATTGCGACTGCGCCCTTTTCAAGAGCCTCACTCTTAGACATTTTTTTTATTTCTAGAGCATGATTTTCCATAATCCAAGAGTTAACTAAAGTCTCAATCTTATAAATTTGATCTTTAGAAATAGGATTAGAGGAATTAAAGTCAAATCGCAATTTATTAAAGGCTACTAATGAACCTTTTTGTCCAACACTTTCGTTAACAATTGATTTAAGTGCAGATTGTAATAAATGAGTAGCTGTATGATTTGCAGCAGCCTTAGCTCTATTAGAAGAGCTAACATTAGTCTTAACTTTTTGTCCAATAGTTAATATTCCTTTTTTGATCGTTCCATAATGTAAAAAAACATTTTTCTTTTGTATAACATTATCAACTAAGACCTCTACATCTTTTGAAAATATTGTTCCAATATCACCAACTTGCCCGCCAGATTCTCCATAAAAAGTTGTCTGATCAAGAACAATTAAAACTTTCTGACCTTCACTTGCTTGCTTAACTAATGTTGAATCCAAGAATATACCTTTTATTTCAGCTTCCGAAAGGAGCGAATTATAACCATTAAAAACAGTTTTGTTAAAAAGATCTATTTCTCGCTCCAATGATCCCTCTAATGTCAAATCAATATTACTTGAAGCAGCTTTAGCTCTCTCTTTTTGTGCATTCATTTCTTCTTCAAAACCTTTTACATCTACACTGATACTATTTTCTTCAGCAATTTCTACAGTAAGTTCTAGAGGAAATCCATAAGTATCATAAAGTTCAAAAGCTTTAAAACCAGAAATTAATTTCTGCCCTGAAGAAATTAACTCATCTAGCAATTTCTCTCCTCTTTCAAGAGTTTCCCTAAATCTTATTTCTTCAATTTTTATCTCATTCAAAATTAAATCATTATTATTTTTTAAATCAGGATAATTATTTTGCATTAAATTAATCCCGACAGTAGCAACATGGGGTAAAAATTCATTTGTTATACCTAATAATCTCCCATGTCTGACCATTCTTCTAATAAGCCTTCTTAATATATATCCCCTGCCGAGATTACTTGCTGCTACTCCATCAGAAATTAAATGAATAATAGCTCTTGTATGATCACCAATGATTTTTAAAGAAATTTTATTTTTATCATCTGAAGAAAAATAATCAATATTTGCAATCTCACAAATTTTTTGAATAATAGGAAAAATTAAATCAGTCTCATAATTATTTTGCTTTTTTTGTAGTATTTGAGCCATCCTTTCAAGACCCATTCCTGTATCAATATTTTTAAATTTTAAATCTGTCAATTTTCCATTTGGATCACGATTATATTGCATAAAAACAAGATTATAAAATTCAATAAAACGCTCTCCATCTTCTAAATCAATATTCTGCAGACCCTTTTCAGGATGAAAATCATAATAAAGTTCTGAACAAGGTCCACATGGACCTGTTTTGCCAGATGACCAAAAATTATCTTCCTCACCTAGTTTTATTATCCTATCTGGATGAATACCAATTTCATCTCTCCAAATTTTTGCAGACTCTTCGTCTTCGTGAAAGACACTCACAATTATATTATCAACAGAAAGTTGATAAATATTAGTAACTAATTCCCAAGCCCATTGAATAGCCTCTCTTTTAAAATAATCTCCAAAAGAGAAATTACCAAGCATTTCAAAAAAAGTGTGGTGTCTAGCTGTAACTCCAACATTTTCTATATCGTTTGTTCTGATGCACTTTTGGCTAGATGTAGCCCTTTTTGATGGTCTTTCTTTTAAACCTAAAAAAACTGGTTTAAAAGGTAGCATTCCAGCAATTGTGAGCATAACCGTAGGGTCATCTGGAATCAAAGATGCACTTGGAATGATTTTATGTAATTTTTCACTGTAGAATTTTAAAAAAGCATTTCTTATCTCATCTCCAGTAACTATTTTTTTAATTAGTTGAGATGTCATTTATCCAGAATAAGAAGATTAAAAATTAAAGAAAAGCGTAATTTCGGTTATTTCACAAAAATAATCACGCGAATTTATATTCTATATAACTAAAGTTAATTTATAAAGCGAATTATTCTATGATAGCCTCTGCCCAGACAAGTAATTCTAAATTGGCACAAACTAATAACAAGTTGACGGTTCAATCTCAACACTTTGCTGATGATTCTTGTGCCATAAGATCTTTGGATTGGGATCGCAGTAGATTTGATATTGAATTTGGTTTAAGAAATGGAACTACTTACAATAGTTTTATTATTAAAGGCGAGAAACTAGCAATTATTGATACTAGTCACGCAAAGTTCAAAGAATTATGGCTAGAAGAATTACTTAAAAAAGTAAATCCGCAAGAAGTCGATTATCTTATTACAAGCCATACAGAACCTGATCATTCTGGTTTAATAGGTAATCTTCTAGAATTAAACCAAAATATAACAGTTGTTGGTTCAAAATTAGCCCTTAAATTTATTGAAGACCAAATACATATTCCTTTTAAACGTCTAGAGGTAAAGAGTGGAGAATTTTTAAATCTTGGAACTAATCCTAATAGCGGTTTAGAACATAATATTGAATTTATAAGTGCACCAAATTTACATTGGCCAGATACCATATTCTCATATGATCACAGCACACATGTTCTCTATACATGCGATGCCTTTGGACTCCATTATTGTTCTGACGAATTTTTTGACACTGATCAAAAAGAAATATACGATGATTTCCGTTTTTATTACGATTGCCTTATGGGTCCAAATGCTAGAAGCGTGCTGCAGGCAATTAAAAGAATAGATAAGCTACCTGAATTAAAAACGATAGCTGTTGGTCATGGGCCTTTGCTTCATAATCAAGTTAATTTTTGGAAAGGAAAATATCTAGAATGGAGTAGCAATAAAAGCAAAGGTAATGATTTTGTGTCAGTCTGCTATATAAGCGACTATGGCTATTGTGATCGCCTAAGTCAAGCGATATCTCATGGAATAAGTAAAGCAGATGCACAGGTTCAACTAATTGATTTAAGATCTTCTGATCCGCAAGAATTAACAAGTTTAATTTCCGAATCAAAAGCAGTAGTCGTTCCCACATGGCCAGTAGACTCAGATAATGAATTAAAAGAATCTCTCGGTACTTTATTTGCAGCACTAAAGCCAAAACAATTTACTGCTGTCTATGATGCATTTGGTGGCAATGATGAACCAATAGATTCCTTAGCAAATAAATTAAGAGAACTTGGTCAAAAAGAAGCTTTCTCACCTTTAAGAGTTAAAAATATTCCAGACCCCATTATTTATCAACAATTCGAAGAAGCTGGAACTGACTTGGGTCAATTGATCAACAAAAAAAAGAATATTGCCTCTATGAAGAGCCTTGATTCAAATTTAGATAAAGCGTTAGGCAGATTAAGTGGAGGATTATATGTAGTTACAGCGAGCCAAGGGGAAGGTTCGACGTTTAGACAAAGTGCGATGGTCGCAAGTTGGGTTAGTCAAGCAAGCTTTTCCCCACCAGGTATTACAGTTGCAGTAGCAAAAGATAGAGCCATTGAATCATATATGCAAGTTGGGAAAGGTTTTGTTGTGAATATCTTGAGAGAAGATAACTATCAAAAAATGTTCAGACATTTTTTAAAAAGATTTGCCCCTGGAGCTGATAGATTTGCTGATGTAGATGTAATTAGCAACATCGCTGAGGGAGGACCAGTTCTCTCAGATTCACTCGCCTTTTTAGATTGTAAAGTTATTTCCAGACTGGAGACTCCAGACCATTGGATAATTTACGGAATTGTTGAAAATGGTAATGTTTCTGACTTATCATGCAAGACAGCAGTTCATCACAGAAAAGTTGCTAATCACTATTAGAATATAATTCCTTAAAATGTCAGATAGTAATATAGGCTTACTTGCAGAAAATCAAAACTTACCAGAATTTGAAATTACCGAAAATTTTTCTTGTGTAAGATTCTTAGACCAAAATAAAGAAAGATTTGAACTTGAATTTAACCTTGAAAAAGGGACCTCTTTTAACACTTTTTTTATTAGAAGTCATGAGGAGCTTTTTATTATTCATCCACCTGAAAAAAAATATTTAAATAACTTTAATAAAGTAATTTCTAGGTTTTGCGATCAATTTAAATTACATAAAATCAACTTCATTACTGGACATATCAATCCACAAATTATTGAAACTATAAAAAATATAAGTACCCATTTTCAAAACACAACTATTACTTGCTCAAATCCAGGCTTTAAACTTATTAGTGAACTTTGGAATCAAAGAAATCCTAACTTAAAAAAATTCATTGAAATTCAATTACCCAAAATAAACATAGTCAAAAAGGAACTTAATCTAGAATTAGGTAACATTTCACTAGAGTTAATTCCTATTCCAACAGCACGTTGGCCTGGTGGCCTAATAATTTATGAACGCAATCAAGAAATACTTCTAAGTGAAAAAATCTTCTCTGCACACATTGCATGTGAATATTGGTCTGAGACAAATCGAATTAGTACAGAAATTGATAGAAAACACTTTTATGATTGTCTGATGGCACCAATGTCTAATCAAGTGGTTTCAATAACTGAAAAAATTGCAGATTATGATATTAAAATAATTGCACCATTGCACGGTCCAGCTATCGAATACAGCTTAAAAAGCTTTTTAAATGACTACATTCGATGGGGTGAAAATCTCTCAAAAAATAATCCTAAAATCGCTCTTATTTATGCAAGTGCTTATGGAAATACAGCATCCATAGGTGATGCTTTAGCTAAAGGGATAAATAGAACTTCTGTTGAAGTAGAAAGTATTAATTGTGAATTTACATCAAATGATGTACTTATAAAATCTATCCAAAATGCTGATGGATATTTAATAGGATCTCCCACACTTGGGGGGCACGCCCCAACGCCTATAGTAAGTGCACTAGGTACATTGTTATCAGAAGGCAATAGAGATAAACCAGTTGGGATTTTCGGCAGTTTTGGTTGGAGCGGAGAAGCAATTGATTTACTTGAATCAAAATTAAAAGACGGAGGTTTTCAGTTTAGTTTTGACCCTATAAGAATTAAATTCAGTCCAAATAAACCAAAAATTAAAGAACTAGAAGAAATAGGGACTCACTTTGGGAGAAAAATTATAAAGAAAGCCAAGAAAACACATAGAAAATCAGATACTGGAATGATTACAAGTAAAACGGATCCAAAGTTACAAGCTCTTGGAAGAGTAATTGGTTCACTTTGTGTTCTAACTGTCTCTAAAGGAAAAGATGAGAATAATATAAGAGGAGCTATGCTTGCATCATGGGTTAGTCAAGCAAGTTTTTCCCCGCCGGGATTAAGTATTGCAGTTGCAAAAGATAGATCGGTAGAGTCTCTACTTCAAATTGGAGATTCATTTGCTTTAAATATTTTAAGTGAAAAAGATTTTAAGGAACCGTTGAAAAGATTCACGAAACCTTTTTCGCCAGGAGAAGATAGATTCGAAGGCTTAAATATTGAATTAACTCCTAATGAACAAATTATCATTCCTGAATCTTTAGCATGGTTAGATGCTTCTGTAAAAGAAAGAATGGAATGTGGAGATCATTGGGTAATATACGCTGAAGTACTACACGGTAATATACTAAAATCCGATTGTCTAACAGCAGTTCATCACCGAAAAACTGGTGCTAACTATTAAATTTACTTATCTTATTTATGACTGAATCAAAGGATCTAATAATTATTTCAGCTAGTTGTGGTAAAAATCTAGAACTTTCTAAGAAATTCTTTGAAAAAAGTAATGAACTTAAAATAAGTTCTGAAATTTTAGATCTTACCACTCTTGATCTTCCACTATTTAATCCAAGAATTCACAGTAAAGAAAATATTCCAAATGAAATAGAAGAATTAAAAAAAAAGCTTTTCGCAATAGAAAAGTGGGTGATTTGTGCTCCTGAATATAATGGATCTATACCTCCAATTCTCTCAAACTTCATTGCATGGCTCTCAATTTCGGGAGATGACTTCAGGAATTTGTTTAATGGTCAACCTATCGCAATAGCAACATTTTCTGGAGGGATAGGATTAGAGCTTCTAACTTCATTACGTATACAGTTAGTTCATTTAGGCAGTCAAGTATTAGGGAGACAACTTTTATCGTCATATAGTAAACCGATAGATTCCAAAACTATTGAAGATATTATTAAAAGACTTGTGCAAATGAAAAGAATAAAAACATAAAAAAATTAATATCAATTTTTTTCATTCCAAACTTTTAAAATTTCTCTAGCCATAGGAAGTGCATGTACAGATCCGCCACCAGGAGTATTTTGTGCAAAAGCAACTACAAGCAACTCACTCTTTTCAGAAGGAGTAAAGCAAACGAACCAAGCGTGATCTGAACCTCCCTCACCATCTTCAGCAGTTCCAGTTTTCCCAGAAACTGGAGGTAAATTAGAAACTCCATAATTAATTGATACGCCCGTACCAGATTCAACTACTTTCCTCAGACCTCGTTTAATCAACTGAATATTATTGGGATCAATGTCGAGTTTAATAGGTTCTTTATTTTTTTTAGCTAAGTAGGGAGTAACTAGATAACCTCCATTTGCAACCGCAGCATATGCTCTAGCTATTTGCATAGGAGTGACTTGAACAACAAATTGTCCAATCGACATACTCGCAATATCTTCTGGAACCCAAGGAGTTCGACCTGGTTCACCCCATCCTCTTCCTTCTCTAGCCCATTTACTACTAGCTACTAATCCTTTATTTTCTTGTTCAGAAATTTCAATGCCAGATAAATCACTAAAACCAAGCTTTCTTGATACTTCGTTAATCTTATCAACACCAACACCATGTCCTATTTGATAAAAGAATGTATTACTTGAAACTCTTAAAGCATCTTCATAACCTATAACTCCAAAACCTAAATCATTATGTTCTCTAAAACATTGACTACCATAAGTTATACATGGTTTCGTCTCTAGCAAAGTATTACTAGGAAATATTCCACTTTCTAAGCCAGCGAGAGCCGTCACAATCTTCCAAACACTTCCTGGATCATAAGCATTTAATGCTCTATTAAAAAGAGGTTTTTCAGGAGAATTAAAGATTTTATTATATTCTTTTTCAGGCTTAAAATCCTTTGAAAAAAAATTCAAATCAAAAGTAGGCTTACTTGCCATTGCTCTTATTGCACCATCTCTTGGATCCATTACTACTATCGCTCCAGCTTTTTTATCTTTAAGTACTTCTTCAGCAACTAATTGCAAATTTATATCTATTGTCAATTGAATATCATTACCTTGTATTGAAGGTTTTACACCCAATGATTTTTGAAATTTTCCTAAAGAATTTACTTCAATCATCTCACCTCCCCATTCACCTCTTATAGAATCTTCAAAAACATACTCAATACCAGTTCTTCCAATTAAATCATTTAATTTATAACCCCTCTTAGATAAAAATTTATATTCAGTATCAGTAACTGGTTGAGTATAACCAATTACGTGAGCAGCAACTGATTTATAGGGATAATTTCGAATTAATTTTGTAGCAATTTCAAAACTAAATAAATTTTCTTCATTTTCTTTAAATTTTATTAATTGGTCCACACTTAGATCATCGAGAATAGTTACTGAAAGTTTCTGCTTTTGTAAACCATCAGAGTATTTTGTCTGAATTACATTTTTATCAAGGTTTAGCAAATCTGCAATTCTTAACTTATGTTTTACCCAATTTCTTACTTTTACAGATTGAGGCTTGACTATTAAAGAATATTTAACTCTGCTATCTGCTAAAACATAACCATTTTTATCAATTATTCTTCCGCGTATTGGTTGAGAAGCAATAAGTCTAATCCTATTTTCATCGGACATTTTTTTAAAAGATTCATAATTTAAAAGTTGTAAAAAAATTAACCTAAATAAAATCAATAAAAATGAAATAGAGGAAATAATCAGCAAAACAAATGGTTGCCTCTTTAATGAAATAAGTTTTTTATTAGAATTATTAATTTTCAAAAACTTAAAATTTATCTAAAAATTGTTTTTCTATTAAAGCAATAGTTACTTTGATCTCATGAAGTCGACTAATTAAATTATCAAAATCACTATCTTCATTATTCAAGTTAGAATCTTCCCTTTTTATATTATTTGAAGTGGATTTTTCATTCATAAACTTATGTGTTTTACATTAATGATTCTCTACATAACAATCTTAAATAAAAAATTTATTTTTTCAAAATAATTTTTAAATTCTAAACTACACCAATTCATCACAAATTTAATTTGGCTGACCTAAATTTTGTTCAAAATATGGATTACAACTATTTTTTGAAATTCCTAAAGACCAACCTATAAATGAAGAAATCAATATAGTTACTATTAATGGCAAAATAGCTTGCTGAGTATTTTCAAGACTAAACCACTCTCGCCAACTACTAAAAAATCTTTCTCTTTTAAATTTTCTTTTTTCATTTTCTAATAATCTCGTTTTTTTTGCAAAAGATTTTATAACCCATTTTTCAAAAGGAATCTTTTTTATTATCGCCATTTTTCTCTCAACTTCTAATAACTGTCCTGAACTAAGATTAGGATGAAATGTACTTATCAATTCAAGGGTTTTTAAAAACATCTCTACAGTCGCATCTTTAATAAGCTTTTGATCATGACTTAAATCATCCCACTCTATTTCTGGATAAAAACGATTCCTATTAGGATGAATTTGATCCTCTGACATTTGACCAGGCTCACGAAGCCATCTATTGGTATTTTCATCAAACCTCCGCCAATACAAAAAAGGATTAATAAAAATTGTTTTGCCAGAAACTTTGACTACATCTTGTTGAAGATGATTAGTTATCTTTCTTCCAGAGTTTTTGGATTTTATCAAAATTCAAAACTTGCAACCTAATTAAAGATTATCTTTAATTCAATATTTTTCCAGAAATATCAAATAATTCTTATGTAAATATTAAGTATTTGACAAGTGCCAACGTTTTTTTAAATAATTACAGTACTCACATTTTAATGAAGGCTTAGGAAAATTATTCGAACGCAATAAATTAACCGTATCAATTATTTTATTTTCTACCCATGATGTAGAACAATCTAATTTAATTAAATGTACATCAAAATTTAATTGATTATTAAAAAAACCTTCATTTTTCTTACCATTAAAATATAAAAGATAAGCTTCATTAGCAACTTGAAAACCATTTTTTTTGAATAACCACTGATACATCTCCAGTTGTCTTTTATAAGCTTTTGCATAATCGTATTTATTGAAAGTTTCAGACCAATCAAAATTATTTTTTGATGTTGCTTTTACATCAACGATAATGAGATCACCATTTTTCTTTTGCCAAATATCATCCACAGCTCCACCAAAATCATAATTGTGTTCAATAGACTTATACCTTATCCCTTGGAAATTACTTCTCCAAAGGTCTAAATCTCTATGTTTGAAAGGAACAGCATCAATCCCATATTCAATAAATAAAGGATGGGGCTCTTGAAGCCGTCTGTAGTGATCAAATTCATTTTTACATAAATTATCTACAGCTATATTTAAAGTAAATGGCAATGATGGTGGTTTTATATTATATTTTTTATCAAGTACACAACATCTTTGACAAATAAGATATTTTTCAACAGTAGATCTGCTTAATTTAATAGTTTCTCTCATCACATTTTAAATGTCATTTAAATATTCTTATAAATTAAAACCTTAAATTTTTAAAATTTATTTACTTAAAAGAAATAGTTCTTCCAAATTCTATACATTCAGAACTTTAGTTTAATTAAAATGAATAAATAACTAATCTCATTTAAAAGCATCTAAAAAATTTAATTTAATTTAATTTATGATAATGATTGTAATAATATTTTCTAATTTTATATAGATCGTTTTTAATTTCAACTTAGAATTAAAAATATATAATTTTATAAAAATTCAAAGATGATAGGATTCGGGAATAAATTTGAAAAGAAAAAACAAAATACAAAAAAAATCTTAAATAGAAATACTGCTAATATAATTAATCAAGCATTCTTACTGCATGCTCAAGGAAATATAAAAGAAGCTCTTAAAAATTACAAACATTGTATCGATGCAGGAGTTAATGATGAAAGGATTTATTCTAATTGTGGACTTATACTCAAAAGTTCGGGCAATTTAAAAGAAGCAGAAATAATGCTTAGAAAAGCAATTAAAATTAATCCTAATTCCGAATCTTCTCTCACAAATCTAGGAACAATATTGAAGGAACTTCAACAGTTAAGTGAAGCAGAATTATGTCATCAAAAAGCAATTAAAATTAATCCTAATTTCAGCCTCGCATATACAAATCTTGGCAATGTTTTAAGAGAAATTAATAAATTTCAAGAAGCAGAAATAATGCTTAGAAAAGCAATTCAAATAGACCCTAAATCAAGTATTGCGCATGCAAATCTTGGAGAGATCTTAAAAATCAAAGGGCAATTAAATGATTCAAAAATATCATTTAAGAAAGCTATAGAAATCAACCCTTCATTCTTTAAAGCATTCTATTCACTTTCAAAACTTTCTTTTGATAGCGATGATATTGTTTGGCAGAAATATTTACTTTCTGAAAAAATTTTAAAAAAAACAAATGAAAAAGAAAAAATTGAGATTTATTTCGCAAGATCAAACGTTTTACACAAGAAAAAAAAATATAAAGAAAGTGCTAAAAATTTAGAAATTGCCAATAAGCTAAAACTTAAAATTTACCCTTCGGATATTGATAGATTAATAAATCAATCAAATTTACTAGTAAGTAAAAAAGTTGATGAAAAAAATATTAATAAGAAAAAAAAATACTCTTCTAGTATTTTTATCGTAGGAATGCCAAGAAGTGGAACTACTTTAGTCGAATCTATTATCAGTCTTAATGATGAAGTTAAAGATTTAGGAGAAACAAATATATTTGAAAAAGCATATCGAGAGAGTATAAAAAAGAATCAACAATTTTCTCTTACTGATTTATATTTTCAAAAAATAAAAGATTTAGGAATAAGTTCTTCTATTACATCAAATAAAAACTTATATAATTACCTATATGCTGGAATTATTGCAAATCAAGTTTCTAATTCCAAAATAATACATTGTTTTAGAAATCCTTTAGATAATATTCTCTCTATTACAAGAGCGAATTTCTCAAAGGGAAATTACTATTCCTCATCAATAGAGGATTGCGCAAAAGTTTTTCTAAATCAAGAAAAAGTAATGAACATATATAAGAAACAATTTAGTTCAAATATCTTCGCAGTAAATTATGATTTACTAGTTACAAATCCAAAAACAATAATTAAACCATTAATAAAATGGTTGGGATGGGAATGGAATGAAAAATATTTATCTCCTCATAAGAATCAAAGAGCAGTTTTAACTGCTAGTAATGTCCAAGTCCGTTCACCAATCAATTCAAAATCAATTGGTAGTTGGAAAAACTATAAAGAGATCTTGAAACCTGCTATTGAAATACTTACTAAAACTGATAAGTATCGAGAGTTAATTTCATAAAGTATTAAACAATTATTGCCTATTAATTACACTTAATGGGTTTCACCCTATTTTGAAACTTCAAACTCGTTGGTATCATTGACTTCTATAAAGTAAAATTTCCGTGACAAACCGGTGACAAACCTATTAGTTCCATTTTTGATGAAATCAAGCAATTTTCCGTCACTCCCACTCAATAGTTCCAGGAGGTTTACTCGTTATGTCATAAACAACTCTATTTACTGAAACTACTTCATTTACAACTCTATTTGAAATTCTTTCTAAAATCTGAAAAGGAATTTTTGACCAGTCTGCTGTCATACCATCTTCACTAGATACACAACGTAAAACGATTGGCCATGAGTAAGTTCTTTTATCACCCATAACTCCCACTGTTTTTACTGGTAACAATACTGCAAAAGCTTGCCAGATATTATCGTAAAGTCCTGCTTTTTTTATTTCGTCTCTCACTATCCAGTCTGCATCCCTTAAACAATCAAGTTTTTCATTAGTCACTTCCCCCAAAATTCTTATAGCTAAACCTGGCCCAGGGAATGGATGCCTTTTTATTATTTCATCGGGCAAACCTAAAGCCCCTCCCAATTTTCTCACTTCATCCTTAAAAAGTTTTCTTAAAGGCTCAACTAATTTAAATTGTAGATCTTTTGGCAATCCACCCACATTATGATGACTTTTTATTTTCACAGCTATTCTCTCGCCTGTCTTGGGATCAATATTAGTTCCAGCACTCTCAATTACATCAGGATAAAGGGTGCCTTGCGCTAAGTATTGAAAAGGGCCCAATCTATTACTTTCTTCTTCAAAAACTCTAATAAATTCTTCACCAATAATTTTCCTTTTTTGTTCTGGATCAGTAATTCCTTTTAATTTAGTAAGGAACCTTTCCCTTGCATTAATATATTCAACCTTAATATGAAATTTCTTATCAAAAAAATTCATTAAAAATTCTGGTTCACCTTTTCTCATGAAACCTTGGTCTATAAACATACATGTAAGCTGATTTCCAATTGCTTTATTAAGAAGAAAAGCAAGAGTTGACGAATCAACTCCGCCAGACAGAGCAAGCAAAACTTTCTTATTACCAACTTGGTCTCTTATCCTAGGAATTACTTCCTCTAAAAAGGTATCAGTTGTCCAATCAGCCGCACATCCAGAGATTTTATAAACAAAATTTTTAATTACCGTCATCCCAAATTCTGAATGAATAACTTCAGGATGAAATTGAACCCCAAATAACTTCTTTTTTTGATTTGAAATTGCTGCGTGGAGTGTATTTTCGGTATGAGCAATTTTATTAAAACCATCAGGCAGATAATTAATTGAATCGCCGTGACTCATCCACATTATTGATTTATCCTTTACCTCAGAAAGGAGGTCACATTCTAAATCTAAGTTTATTGGTGCTCTTCCATACTCAGCTTTTTTAGTAGCTAAAGTGACAGACCCTCCAAGTTCTTTGACCATTAATTGCATGCCGTAACATATGCCAAGAATAGGAATTCCTAAATCAAAAATTTTTTTATTACAGTTCGGCGCGTTTTGGTCATATACAGAATTTGGCCCTCCACTCAAAATTATTCCTTTGGGATTAATATTCAAGATATCCTCAATTGTAATAAAGTTGCTAACTACCAAAGAAAAAACATTAGTTTCTCTGATTCTTCTTGCAATCAGTTCAGAATATTGAGATCCAAAATCTAAAATTAATATTGAAGGATCTCGTTCTTTTTTGAAAGATTTTTGACTCATGTATAAAAGTTAGCTCAATTTATTTACAAAAGCATAATGAATCAAAAATTAATCTAATTTAAAATGAGAAATATAATTATTACCATTTGTTCCAGACCACCTTATTCTTCTTTTTCTATCAAAAATAATTGTTGCAATTTCCATATCGGTTTTAAGATATCTATTTACATATGCAAAAGATCGTTCTTCAATCTTATTTGATAAATTTTGGAATAACTTATCCGCTATAGATTTATTAAATTTTTCAAGAAGTAATAAGGCATCCTCAAGATTATTTAAGTGAGATAATTGGAAGATTAATTCAGATGGTAACTTTTCCTTAACAGCCAAAAAAACTAGAATCTCAATTCTTCCATCGGCTAAATGATTATGTGTATGAAAAATACCACCTGCTAATTTAATTAATTTTCCGTGATAGCCAAAAAGAATTACAGTTTTAACATTTTTTATTGCAGCATCAACTATTAGTGGACCTATCCAGTTACCAACTTTAATTATTGGCAAGTTTAGATTAAAATTTTTTGCTAAATTATACCCATTTTCACCAATAACAAAAATAACTTTACCTTTAAAATCATTTTTAATTAAATTTTCAAGCTTTTTTTTAGCCTCTTTTAATTGATCAGGAGAAGCACTTGAATAAGTCTCAGCAGAAGTTCCAATAATAGATAATCCATCCACAATACCAAATGACTTATTACTAGTTCTCTCCGCTAAAAACTCTCCATTTGGAAAAATAATCTCTAAATTCAAATTAAAACCTTCTGGAATAATATCTAGTAAATTTTCATATAAAACTTCTTTAGCAAAATCAGAAATACATATATCTGATGTATCTTCTTTAATGCCTACACCAGATCCTGCAATAATATTTATGTGATTTTTTTGAATAGGATGATTTAAAAGATTTTTTTCTAAAGAAACTTTAGTCCATATCTCTAAGTTGTTTGTAATATCAAGATCTAAACCAGACTTTGCAAAAGAAATTCCTAATGCTTGCGATTCACCTTTGAGTAAACCAACAGAATGAACCTCAATTTTTACTTGTTTTTTTTCACTTGGAATTTTTATGAGTTCATAATTTTCAAATGAAAAACCTACCAATTTTTTTAATGCTGACCTAGCAGCTCCAGCTACCCACAAAGGTAAAGAAAATCCTTTTTTCAAATCAAGTAATTGAAAAATATATAATGAGAACTAATCTAAGAATGACCTATTTAACAAAAAGTGGCCATACACAAAAAATTATCATTGATGATTCCTGGACCCACGCCTGTTCCAGAAAAAGTTTTACAAGCATTAAGTAAACATCCAATAGGCCATCGCAGTAAAGAATTCCAAACACTCGTAAAAAGTACTACTGAAAATTTACAATGGCTTCATCAAACTCAAAATGATGTTCTAACAATTACTGGTAGTGGAACTGCTGCAATGGAAGCAGGGATAATTAATACTTTAAGTAAAGGGGATAAGGTAATTTGTGGAGAAAATGGAAAATTTGGCGAAAGATGGGTAAAAGTTGCCAAGGAATTTGGCTTAGAAGTGATAAAAATAGATTCTGAATGGGGAACTCCCCTGAATCCAGAAAAATTCAAAACAGTATTAAAAGAAGATACAAAAAAAGAAATAAAAGCAGTTATACTGACTCATTCTGAAACCTCAACTGGTGTAATAAATGATCTAGAAACTATAAGCTCGTACATCGCGGAACACGACAAAGCATTATCTATTGTTGACTGCGTAACAAGTCTTGGAGCTTGTAATGTACCAGTAGATCAATGGAAATTAGATATTGTTGCATCAGGATCACAAAAGGGCTACATGATACCGCCAGGCCTTAGTTTTATATCTATGAGCGAAAAAGCATGGGCAGCTACGGAAAAATCTAATTTACCCAAATTTTATTTAGATTTAAAATCTTACAGAAAGAGTCTTTTAAGTAATAGCAATCCATATACTCCAGCGGTTAATTTAGTTTTTGCTTTAGATGAAGCCTTAAAAATGATGCGAGAAGAAGGCTTAGAAAACATTTTCTTGAGACACAATAAACATAAATTAGCAATGAGTAATTCTCTAAAGGCTTTAAACCTACAGTTATTTGCTAATGAAAATCATTTAAGCCCATCAATTACTGCTGTAAAAACTGGAGAAATAGATGCTGAAGAATTTAGAAAGGCAATAAAAAATAATTTTGATATCTTACTTGCTGGTGGTCAAGATCATTTGAAAGGGAAAATTTTCCGAGTAGGTCACTTAGGATATGTTCATGATAGAGATATCATTACAGCAATTTCTGCTATCAGCAGTACTCTTCTCAGTCTAGGGAACATATCAGCCCAACAAGCTGGAAAAGCATTAGAAGTTGCGTATCAATATCTTGAGGCAAACTGAATTAAGTACCAGGCTCTTCAACATTTCCGCCTAGTTCAACGATCTTTTTTCTAAGGATTATTGATTTTTTTTCATCTCCTTTAGTTTGCGCTATAGCAAGAGCAAACTCTAATTTTTCAAGTTGGTGGCCGCCCTCAAAAAAAGATAATTTTTTCTTTATGCGGCTCTTATTAGCTCTGTATGAAATTTGAGAAGACATAAAAATTCATGCTTTAAGATATATTATGCCAACAAAAGGGTACATTACGAGAGGTAAACAAAAATATTTTTTGCTTAAAAACACAAGCAAAAAAATTTTTCTCTAATATTATGTCCAAGCGCCTTTTAAATTAATGCCAAATATAAATCTAATTTATTATCTAATTGCAGGTGGAATTTTTGGATCTTTAGCTCTAAAAACTGGAATTCCAGCGGCTCCTCTTGCAGGAGCTCTGATAGGAGCAAGCATACTTAGCGTCAGCGGGAAAGTTGAATTAGCAGAGTGGCCGAGTGGGACAAGAACAATATTAGAAATTGGAATAGGGACAGTTATTGGTACATCGCTTACCAAAGACTCTCTAGCTGATCTTCAAAGCTTATGGAGACCTGCAATCTTAATCACTTTTACTTTAGTTATTACAGGATTAGCAATTGGATTATGGACAAGTAGATTACTCAATATAGATGTGATTACAACTATTCTAGGGGCTGCTCCTGGAGGTATTAGCGGAATGAGTCTCGTAGGATCAGAATATGGAGTGGGCGCTGCAGTCGCAACTCTTCACGCAGTGAGGTTAATAACTGTACTTTTAATTCTTCCTCTCGTTGTGAAATGCTTGAACTTATTTGGAATAATAAAATCTTAAAATTCTATAGACATATTCTCAATAAAAGATATTTTTAAATAGAAGAAAAAACTGTAATGCAAAGATTTAAGCAGAAAAAAATTATATTTTCTCTTTTAGGAATTTTTACTCCCTTAGCACTTACTACATCAAAAGTAAATGCAAGCTCATTTGGAGCAGAAATTTTTTGTAATATGCGAGACAGTGGGAATGATCATAGAAGTAGTTGGGAAGCAGCTTATACATACATTAAAAAACAAAAAGGCGGAATTTTTAAAGTCTCACCCAAACAAGCAGCGTCACAAATTACTGAAACAGTCATAAGAGAACGTGAAAAATTTTCTTTCTGTATTGAATACCTAAATAATCTTCATCCAGATAGAAAACTTCAAAGAGAATTACAAAAAGAAAGAAAGAAAAAGGAAAAAGAAGCAAAAGATAGAGAAAATAAAAGAAGAGAATTGGATGAATATAATGACGAATTCACAGAAGAGACTAATGAAAGATATGGCTATTGACAATCAAGAGAGAATTCTTTTTTTTGATGGTCGATTTAATTAATAGCATTTTGTAACTATTAACACTAAATTGAATTATTACTAGCGAATAAATCTAAAAATGATAGTTGAATATTGACTTTTTATAAATTCAAGCCATTATTTATTTAATTAAATAATCTGAATGCATATTAACGATGCGGTATTCTTAGAGGATTTATGTCCAAAGTTCAGATTGAGACAATGGCGAAAATCAATTCATAGATTTACGGGAAAAAGTTGTATATATTGCGGAAAACCATCTGAATCTATAGATCATGTATTACCCCGAAGCCAAGGTGGCTTGAGCACAACAGAAAACTGCGTACCTGCTTGCCTATCTTGTAATGGAGATAAATCAGATAAAAATGCTTTGTATTGGTATAGAAAACAAAAATTTTATGATCCTAGAAGAGCAATGGCTATAAGAGCTTGGTTAGAAGGAGATTTAAGATTAGCTATAAGATTATTGCAATGGGCTAATCCTGCTTTCAAAGTAAATAAAAAAAGTTGCGAAAACGAAGAACCAAAATACAAAGCAGCTTGACTACCAAACATTACATAATTTACTAGGGTTATATCTTTCACATATACTTTCCAACTCCCTTGGAGATTCTGGTAATATTAAAAAGGTAGACAAGGAAACGAGAACAATAAATAATTTTTGGTAGAATTTAAAATCAAAAACTTTAATTTCTTGCTTTCTCTGAGAACTAAAACTTTTTGCAGGAGCAAAAGTTTTAGATTCTAATTCAGACCTAACTGCTGTTTTCATTGTAAATAATACATATGTACTACTTTAAGCCCTTATGAATAATTTCGCAAGTTCTCTAGATAAAGAATCTAAATTTTTAATCTTTGGATGTGGATTTAGTGGTAATTTCTTTGCAAAAACTATAAGGAAGTTAGGTTACACCGCTTTAACAAGTTCGAGAACCAATAAACGAGATCAAAATAGTTTCGTTTTCAACAGTGATGACGAAAAAGTTCCTGATGAAAAAATTTTTGAGGGTGTAACTCATGTTCTTAGTTGTATCCCTCCCGGGAAAAATGGTAAAGATCCGTTATTAAGCAGTCTTAAAAGTAAGCTACAAAGTTTATCCCTTAAATGGATTGGATATTTATCCACCACAGGAGTGTATGGGAACACGAAAGGTGATTGGGTATCTGAGTTTGACAAACCTAACCCTTTTCAAAAAAGAAGTCATACAAGATTAAGTTGCGAAACAGAATGGATTGAATCTGGTTTACCAGTACAAATTTTTAGGTTGCCTGGGATTTATGGACCTGGAAGATCCACATTTGAAGCAATCAAAAATCAAAAGATTCGAGTTATTTTAAAGAAAGATCAAGTATTTTCAAGAATTCACGTTGCTGATATTACGCATGCAATCATATATCTATTGCAAAATAGAGATTCTTTAAAATTTCACCAAATTATAAATATTGCCGATGATAAACCCTGTTCTCAAATAGAGGTTATTCAATATTGCTACGATCTACTTGGCTTAAAAATGCCAAAGCCTGTGATATTTGATGAAGTCAAAAAAGAATTATCACCGATTGCTCAATCTTTTTGGATGGAAAATAGAAGAGTTTCTAATAAGCTTTTATGCGAAACACTTGGATATAAACTAATGTATAAAAACTACAGAATTGGCTTAAAAAATTGTTTTTTAAATAGCTAAAAATTAATAAATTTAAAAGTTTTTATGATTTTAAAAAATATAAACAATATATCTAAAATAGTATTGAGCGTGGGAGATGAGTCTGGTGTAGGTCCTGAAATAATCTTAAAAGCTCTTTATTCTCATGAGATACCGGAAAATATTGAATACCTAATAGTTGGTTCAAAAAAAAACCTTCAAAAGACTTATTCGCATCTTAGATCTTTAGGTTTAGAAAATATATCAAATCCAAATGATTTGCAAATTCATGATCTCGAAATTCCTTTATTTGGTAAAGAATCTCAATCAAGTTACGGTAACTCAAGTTTCTATTATTTAACTAAAGCAATTGAGATTGTAAAACAATATCCTAATTCTGCATTAGTGACTGGACCAATTTGCAAGAAATCGTGGGCTCTAGCAGGTCATTATTTTTCTGGTCAGACTGAAGTATTAGCACAATCATGTGGAGTAAAAAATGTTGGAATGTTATTCACAGCTAAGTCACCAATTACAGGTTGGAGATTAAATACCTTACTAGCTACAACCCACATCGCACTTTGTGAGGTACCACAAAAGCTAAATTCTCAATTAATCCATGCTAAGTTAGATCTTTTCAAAGATTTTTGTAGTACATATACTGAAAAACCTACAGTAAGAGTTGCTGGATTAAACCCTCATGCTGGCGAAGAAGGTATTTTGGGCAAAGAAGAAAAAGATTGGCTAACTGATTCATTGCTAGCTTGGAATAAAAAAAATAGAGATATGAGATTATTAGGGCCCTTATCGCCTGATAGTTGTTGGAATTCTTCTGCTAAAGCTTGGAGAGATAAAGATGCTGAAAAACATGATGGCATTCTTGCTATGTATCACGATCAAGGTTTAATACCAATGAAAATTATAGCTCTTAATTACTCAGTAAACACGACAATAGGATTACCTTTTGTAAGAACCTCTCCAGATCATGGTACAGGATTTGATATCGCTGGAAAAGGAATAGCTCAATCTCAAAGCATGGTTGAAGCTATAAAAACTGCGATAGAAATGACTAAAAATTCAAGCCTGCTTAACACGCATTAAAACTTGTCCAAATTCAACTGGAGTGCCATTATCAACGAGAATCTCTACTATTTCTGCATTGAATTCAGATTCAATTTCATTCATTAATTTCATGGCTTCTAAAATACAAATAGTTTGACCAACAGTAATATTATTTCCTACTTCAACGAATGGATCTTCTCCAGGTGCAGCAGCCCTATAAAATGTTCCAACCATAGGAGAAGTAATATCAGTAAGGCCTGAACGCCCTGGAGGGGCTACCTGGGGAGGCTCAGGCTCATTCACTATAGATACATTATCATTAATTGATTTTTGATTAACAATTGTTTGTCTATCAAATGAAGCATTAGAGACTAAATTGTTAGAAACTTGATTCTGATCAAAAATATTCCTTTTTATTTCAAGCTTAAAATCTTCTCCCTCTAAAGAAAATTCTTGAATATCGCTTGTTGAGATTTTATCTATTAAGCGATTTAAGTCTTCATGATCTAATTTCATAATCATTAATTTTCACGTCCTAGATAACTATCGTTACGAGTATCCACTTTAATCATCTCTCCTACAGAAATAAATAAAGGAACCATAACTTGAGCACCTGTTTCTAGAATAGCCGGTTTAGTGCCTCCACTAGCAGTATCACCTTTAACTCCAGGGTCAGTTTCTGTAACTTTTAGCGTAATAGATATTGGAAGTTCCACTTCTAAAACTTTACCATTATGGAAAATTACACTAACCTCCATTCCTTCTTTTAAATACTTTGAACCTTTACCAATTTGTTCAGAGGAAAGTCTTGTCTCTTCAAAACTTGTCATATCCATAAAAACATAATCACCAGACTCCACATAAGTATGTTGCAGGTTAGACTTCTCAAGGATAGCCTGCTGTACTGATTCTCCGGCTCGAAAAGTTTTCTCAACCACGTTGCCGCTTTGAACTGATTTTAATTTTGTTCGCACAAAAGCAGAACCCTTACCAGGCTTGACATGTAGAAATTCTACAACACGCCAAACTTGTCCATCCAATTCGATGGTAGTACCTGTGCGAAAATCGTTACTGGAAATCATTCCTGTATTACATCCTCAAGGATCATAAACCTGCAAGAGTGCTATGGAAAAATTCTTATCAAATCAGAACAAACTTTTCTTGGTTCTATCAATCATAATCGTACAGGTTTTTCTCTTTAAACCTATTCAAGTACTAGCTGATTTACCTACTGGAAATGCAGTAAAAGATCCTAATGCAATCCTCAGAAACGCTCTCCCTATCAAACAAGTTGAGTTGCAAGAAATTCAACATAAACTAGAAGAAACTAGTGACCTTGTAAGAGGAGGAAGATGGCCTGCACTTACGAAAACTGTTACAAAATGTCAATCTTTACTAAAAAAATACCAAAGTCGAATTATTCAAGAATTACCAAACGATAAAAAGAAAATTGCTGAAAAAACATTTTTAGAACTCAAAGAAAATTTCGAAAACCTTCAAGATCATTCTAAATCGAAAGATAAGTACTCATTTATAGTGACCAGAAAAGAAGCTTTAGATAAAATAGGTGGATTAGAAGAGTATTTTTTACCAAAGCAATTTCCTTACGATATTCCGCAAGAGTTTGATAATCTCCCAAGATTACTGGGCCGCGCAAAAGTTAATATAAAAACCTCCAAAGGAAATATGAAAGCCATTGTAGATGGATATAACGCGCCACTTACAGCAGGAGCATTTATAGATTTATCTTCAAAAAATTTCTATAAAGATTTACCTATTAACAGAGCAGAAGAATTTTTTGTACTACAAACAGGCGATCCAATTGGTGATGCAATTGGTTATGTAGACCCTGAAACAAATAAAGAACGTCACGTTCCTCTCGAAATTAGGATACCTAATGAAAAAGATACTTTTTATAATGAAACTTTTGAAGATTTAGGTCTTTACACAGAAACACCCACATTACCTTTCGCAACACTTGGGACTCTAGGATGGTCTCATTCAAATGCAGCTGTTGATGATGGCTCATCGCAATTTTTCTTCTTTTTATATGAAGCAGAATTAAACCCAGCAGGTCGCAATTTAATTGATGGAAGGAATGCGGCATTTGGGTATGTTGTAGATGGTTTTGATGTATTAGAAGAACTAACCAAAGATGACACAATACTCTCAATTGATGTTTTAGAAGGGATTGAAAACCTCAAATTAAATGCATAAAGAAAAATTGCAAGATATTGGAGAAAAAGAATTAATTAATAGGCTTGGAAAATTTATGCCTAAACATCAAACTTCAGATGATTGCGCCTTAATTAAAACTAAAAATGAAAACTTACTTGTTAATAATGATTCTTTAGTAGAAAATGTTCATTTCAATGACATTACTATTAGTCCCGAAGACCTTGGATGGAAAGCAGTTGTCTGCAACATTTCTGACTTATTATCTAGCGGCAGTAAGAAAACAATAGGAATTACAATAAGCCTGATTTTACCTGCTAAAACTGAGTGGGTTTGGGTTGAAGAGCTTTATAAAGGGATAAATAAAGCTTTGAAAGAATATGGAGGAATAATTCTTGGAGGAGATTGCTCAAAGGGTAATCAAAAAACCATATCAATCACAGCCTTTGGAGTTCAAGGTGAACTTGAATTAAGAAGAAACGCATGTAAGCCTGGGGATATTATTTTAACTACAGGAATTCATGGCCTTAGCAAACTAGGATTTATGATTCAAAATAAAACTAATTTTGATAAGAATATTTCTCTTAATGAAAGATTAACCATTAAATCTATTGAACGTTTTTGTCGTCCTCAAATTAACCCGAATATTCTAAAAAATCTCCTTAAAACTCGCTCAAATAAAAACATACATAGAATAGGATGTACTGACAGCAGTGATGGACTATTTCAAGCTGTACAAGATTTAGCAATTGCTAGTAAATGTAAAGCAATTATTAATTATGAAAAATTACCCAAAGATAAGGATTGGCCAAAAGGGGATAAATGGGATGAATACTATTTTTATGGAGGTGAAGATTACGAATTAGTTTTTTCTTTGCCACTTAAATGGGCAAAGAATATTTCTAAACTTGATAAGAATATTAAAGAAATTGGTTTTTTTGCAGAAGGTGAACCATCAATAGAATTTAAAGAAAAAAATAAAAATAAATTATTGAAAAATAAACCTTTTAGGCACTTTTAATTATTCCCAATTTTGAGCAACAATCTCAGCTAAATCTACAACCCTCTGGCTATAACCCCACTCGTTGTCATACCATGCAAGAACTTTAACAAGATTATCTCCAATACACATAGTAAGATCACTATCTACAATTGATGATTCATTAGTGCCTGCATAATCGCTTGAAACTAACGGTTCATCTCCGTACTTAATAATGCCCTTCATTGAACCTAAAGAAGCTTCCTTAAGAGCGTTATTTACTTCTTCGCTTGTGACAGACTTGGAAGATTCAAAAACGAAATCTACCGCTGACACGTTAGGTGTGGGAACTCTCATTGCAATTCCTGTCAACTTGCCTTTCATTTCTGGATAAACTAATGCAACAGCTTTAGCTGCTCCTGTAGAAGTAGGAACAATATTCGTGGCAGCGGCCCTAGCCCTTCTTAAATCTCTATGACTATTATCAAGGATTCTTTGATCACCTGTATAGCTATGAATAGTAGTCATCAAGCCTTTATTAATTCCAAAAGTTTGATCTAATACTTTAACTACTGGAGCTAAGCAATTTGTAGTACAACTAGCATTACTCAAAATATCATAATCTTTATGATTGTATTGATCAGCGTTAACCCCAACTACATAAGTACCGACTCCGTCACCTTTACCAGGTGCAGTTAAAATGACTTTTTTCGCTCCAACTTCCAAGTGCTTACTTGCACCTATGTCTGTATTAAAAACTCCAGTTGATTCAATTACTAAGTCAACTCCCCATTCTTTCCAGGGCAAATTCAAAGGGTTTCTATCAGAAAAACACTTTATTGTTTTGTTATTAATTACAAAAGTGTCATCCGTATATTGAATATCAACACCATCTAACTGACCAAGGACTGAATCGTACTTTAGTAGATGAGCATTTGTCTTAGGATCCGAAGTAACGTTAATACCAACAACCTCAATATTGGTATAAGCACCTCTGCTAAGCCAACAGCGCATAAAGTTTCTACCAATTCTGCCAAAGCCGTTAATTGCAACACGCAAAGTCATAACTAAAAATTTCTAAATGATTAACCTAAGTTGCTGATCATACTGAATTTTGTGCAATAACGTAAGGTTTTTTTGATTTATTAAGCAAATAAGTCCAGTTTTGTATTAATTCCAGAAAAAAAAACATTTTTTTTTAAGAAAAAATACCAAAATTTTTCTGAGAAGTTATTTTAATTTAAGTAAAAGATCAAAATTGGATAAAGAATTATTGTTGAAAAGTCATTTTCATTTTATTGGAATTGGAGGCATTGGAATGTCAGCAATTGCAATGGGTCTACTTAAAAAAGGTTATTCAGTTTCAGGATCAGATTTAGTTAAAAACAATGAAACCAATAAATTAGAGCAACTAGGCGCAATAATCTTTCATTCCCAAATTAAACAAAATATTGAATTTGTAACTACAGAATTTAATAACAAATTGATTAATTTTGTTGTAACCTCCGCGATCAAACCTGAAAATGAAGAATTTTCATACTGTAGAAAAAAAAATCTAACAATAAAACATCGTTCAGAGATACTTGCAATGTTAATGCAAACCTATACTGCATTGGCAGTAGCAGGTAGCCATGGAAAAACATCAACAAGTACATTTTTATCTACACTTCTTGAATTATGTACCCATAATTCTTCTTCAATAACAGGCGGTATAATTCCTATCTACAATTCTAATTGCCATTTAGAAAATACAAAATTCTTGGTTGCTGAAGTTGATGAATCTGATGGAACAATCAGTAAATATAAATCTGAAATTGGAATAATTAACAACATTGATTTTGATCATTGCGATCATTTCTCTAATTTAAGTGAAGTTATATCTTCATTTAAAGATTTCGCAGCAAATTCGAAAAAATTATTATTTAATTTTGATTGCGAAACAACAAGAAATAATTTTTGTTCTGATAATAAGTGGTCAAATAATACTGTAAACAAAGTTGCTTATGCCATAATCCCAACTGAAACTAATCAAAGCTATACCATTGGGGAATACTATGAAAATGGAAATTTTATTAGTACCTTAAAAATTCCAATCCCAGGATTACACAACTTATCTAATATCACCGCTGCAATAGCAGCTTCAAGAATGATAGGTGTAGATTTTATAGAAATTAAAAAAAATATCAAATACCTTAAACTCCCAAAAAAAAGATTTGAATTCAGAGGCCAAATAGACGAAAGAAATTTATATGATGATTATGCACATCACCCAAACGAAATAAAAGAAACAATTAAACTAGGAAGATTATTTATTAAGCAAAAACCTAATAATAAATCAAACAAAAATAGATTAATAGCTATATTTCAACCTCATAGATACTCTAGAGTAAAGCAATTTGCGCACGAATTTTCTGAAGAATTATCAAAAGCAGATGTTATTTATGTCACTAGTATTTTTGGCGCAGGAGAAGCAAAAGACGATAAGATTAATGCAAAAATTATCACTGATCTTATTTATAAAAAGAACAAAAATGTTAGTTACATCAAAAGTTATCAAGAAATTACAGCAAACTTTTATGAATTAACTAAAAAAGGGGATTTAATTTTGAATATGGGAGCTGGCGATTGTCATAATTTCTGGTCAATTTTAAATGAAAAAAATAATTTCAGTAACTAACTAATTTATGAATAAGAAAATTTTTTCTGAGAATTTTAATCTAAGTAGTTATACAACTATAAAAGTAGGAGGAGTAGCTGAATATTTTGCTGAGCCAAGAAGTATTGACGAATTTTCATATCTAATGAAATGGGCTAATTTAAACAAACAAAGATGTCAAATAATTGGCGCAGGTTCGAATCTTTTAATAAATAATATTTTCATAAAAGGGTTAGTTATATGTACAAAAAAAATGAGGTCTTTAAAAATTGAGCCATCTTCAGGAATTGTTGAGGCAGAAGCAGGAGTTATGCTTCCAACATTATCTAATGCTCTTGCTAAAAATGGCTTGAAAGGAGGTGAATGGGCTGTCGGAATTCCAGGAACCTTAGGAGGGGCAATTTATATGAATGCTGGTACAGGTAATATATCTCTAGCAAAAAATCTTATTTCCGTAAAAGTTATAAATAATAAAACTAATGAAGAATTACAAATCGAAAAAAAAGATATCAATTTTGAGTATAGATTTAGCTCTTTTCAAAGTAATGATTTGACAATTATTAGTGCAAAGCTACATTTTGAACCTAATGGAAATCTAGAACAATTAATTCAAAAAACCAAGAATAACCTTAAATTAAAAACCGAAACACAACCATATCATCTACCAAGTTTTGGTAGTGTTTTTAAAAATCCTGAAAATAATTATGCAGCGAAATTAATTGATGATATGGGTTTAAAGGGATTTAAAATTGGGGGAGCAGAAATTTCTACAATGCATTCAAATTTTATAATTAACAATTCTTCAGCAAGTTCAAGAGATATTTATGAATTAATAACTGTAATTCAACAAAAAGTACTACAAAAAAAAGGAATTTATCTGCAACCGGAAGTAAGAATGATTGGTTTTGACTATCCTAATTAAAGAAACTTTTTTTAAAATGGCGGGTTTTGGACTTCCTAACTTTGGACAACTTACAGAAGCTTTTAAAAAAGCTAAACAAATACAACAAGATGCTCAAAAATTACAAGATGAACTTGAAAATATGGAGATTGAAGGGAAAAGTGATGATGAAATGGTAAAAGTCTGGATAAGTGGGAACCAAGTTCCTTTAAAGGTAGAAGTGCAAGAAAATATTTTAAATTCAGATAAAGAAAAAATTGAGCAAAACATATTACAAGCCATTCAAAAAGCTCATGAATTATCTACTACCACTATGAAAGAAAGAATGAATGATTTAACTGGTGGATTAAATCTTAATCTTCCGGGTTTTGATAATAGTGACTCTTAGAGGATTCGATCATTTCTTTATAAAAAGAATATCTTTCAAAAGATTTATTTAAATTACAGCCCTCATCATTCAAATGTAAGCAGTCCCTAAATTTACACCTAATTCCTTCATCTATCACTTGTTTATGTATTTCCGAATAAAGATATGGTATCAACCTTATATCAACCTCTAGAGGTTGCATATTAAAACCTGGCGTATCAACAATATAACTTTGATTAGATATGGAAAATAACTCAACATTTCGAGTAGTGTTTTTCCCTCTTTTAATTTTATTGGAAACTGGAGCAGTACTATTTTGAAGACCTGGAATTATCTTGTTAAGCAAAGTAGTTTTACCAACACCGGATGGGCCCATAAAAATCGAACACTTTTTTTTCTTTAACTGAGCTAATAAATCCTCAAAGTGATCAGATTTATGTAAATTTAAAGTTATTGCTTGATAACCCCATTTCCCAAATTTATCAAGTAAGAAAGATCTTCTTTTATCTGAAATTAAATCACACTTTGTCAAAACTAATGAAACTTCAACTCCTATCGATTCTGCGGATATCAAAAACCTATTAACTTGAGATAAATTTAACTCTGGCTCTTCAACAGAAAAAATAATATACACGTTAGATATATTTGCAACTGATGGTCTAATTAATAAATTTTTTCTTTTTTTTAGACTTGCTATTACTGCACGTTTGCTCGTTAAATCAATATTATCAATTTCTACTTCATCTCCAACATAAATAAATTGATCTTTGAAATTTATAGACTTTCTTACCTTACATAAAAATCTTTCGCTATTTCCAAAGTTTTCTTTATTTTTAAGGTCAACAAAGAAAAATTCATTAAATTTTTTCGTAACTAAACCTAAATGTTTAATATTAGTTTTCATTCAGAATTTTTATTTTTAAACATTTTTTATTTTCATTGATTTGTTCATACAAACATCCCATCTCTTTTAAATTTTTTAATACCATTTCTTCTGGTTCACCTTTATCTAATTCAACAATAAGTTGTTCATTTTTGGATAACTTCTCTAGAGCCAATTTAATCTTGACGACATTTAAAGGACATGGAACAGATTTCAGATCCAAATACTTTAAAGAAGTCATTAAGATTCTTTACCAAATAATTTACTAAATAGTCCACTACTGGAATTGATATTTTTATCTGAATACTGAGAAGCTAAATCCTCTAAAAGATTTCGCTCTTCATCAGTTATACGAGTTGGCAATTTTACCTTTACTAGAACCTCATGATTTCCTCTGGCAACTGGATTACCAAGTCTAGGTACCCCTTTATTCTCAAGTGAAAGAGTTGTATTTGGTTGCGTACCACTAGGAATTTTTAAATTTACTTTGCCATCAACAGTAGTAATTTCAACAGTATCTCCTAAAATTGCCTGTAAATAACTCACAACTATTTCTGAGTAAATAGTCACACCATCTCTTTTTAATTTCGAATCGTTCTTCACCTTGATAAAAACATAAAGATCTCCAGGTGGGCCTCCTTTCAAACCAACATTTCCCTCCCCAGAAACTCTTAATTTAGTACCAGTATCAACTCCTGCAGGAATATTAATTCGTAATTTTTTTCTTACTTGCTTTACTCCATTACCACCGCAACTTGTACATGGATCTGCGATTATTTGACCAGTTCCATTACATGAAGGACATTCAGCTACCTGTGTGAAATTGCCAAATGGTGTTCTCGTAGCTCTTCTAACTTGTCCACTTCCTCCACAAGTTGTGCAAGTTTTTGGTCCGGTTCCTGGTTTGGCACCTGTTCCCCTACAGACTTCACATGTCTCAAGATGAGGAATTGTAATTTCTCTTTGTTGGCCAAATATTGCATCTTTAAAATCAACATTAAGGTCATATCTTAAATCATCTCCTTGTTGAGGACCTCTTCTTTGAGTTCTTCCTCCCTGTGGAGTTTGACCTCCAAAGCCATTAAAAAATGTTTCAAATAAATCTGCAAACCCACCCATGTCGCCCATATCAGGCATTCCAGCTGCACCTCCAAGACCAGCCTCTCCAAACTGATCATATCTAGCTCTAGTTTCAGGATCTGCTAATGCTTCGTAAGCCTTACCAATTTCTTTAAATTTATCTTCAGCACCAGGTTCTTTATTTACATCAGGATGATATTGTCTTGCTAATTTTCTATAAGCCCTTTTTAAGGTATCTGCATCAGCATCTCGTGAAACTCCAAGTATTTGATAAAAATCAGCCATTAAACAACGTTCAAGTAAAAATTTGGAATTTATACATCTTCAGAAGTATTTTCCTCTGAATCAATACCCTCTTCAACTCTATCCTTTTCTACTTCCTCTTGTGAATTTTGTTTACCTGGCCCCATGGAAACTTTAACCAAAGCATGTCTCAAAACCTTTCCCTCTAAATGATATCCTCGCTGTAATTCTTCTACAATAAAATCTTCTTTAAACTCTTCACTAGGCTCTCTTAATACAGCTTCATGCAAATTTGGATCAAATTGCTGGCCAACAACTCTCATGGGGGCAACTCCTTGTTGTTTTAAAACTTCTACCAATTGTTTATACAATCCTTGATAACTTCTATGAAGGGCTTGAGCTTCTTCACTTTCTGGTTTTAGTTGTTGTCTTGCTCTTTCAAAATTATCAACGATTGGGAGTATTGCAGTTAAAGTTTTAGAAACAAGTTGGACTTTTAAATCATCCTGATCTCTAGACTGCCTTTTTCTAAAATTATCAAAATCTGCTGAGATTCTTACATATTGATTTTTTAATGTTTCGTGCTCTTTTTCTAACTGTTCTAACCTTGCATCATTATTGGAGATAGTATTTTTTAATTCTTCGGTGTTTATTTCTTCTATTTTTTCTGAAGATAATTCATCATTTTCAATTATTTTATCTTCTGGAGATGAAGTATCCTCAGGGACATTATCCTGATTAGAAACATCATTTTCTTTAATATCAATATTGTCTGATTGATTTTCAATCATTTTTCTAAAAATTTAATAAAACTATTTTCCAATAAAGTGATGCACAAAACAAGTTGCGGAAGGCCGCACAAATTTTTACTCAGGAACAAATCTTAATGCTAATCCGTTATTACAGTATCTTTTGCCTGTAGGAAGTGGCCCATCATTAAAAACATGTCCTTGGTGACCTCCGCATCTAGAGCAATGATATTCGGTTCTTGGAACAATCAACTTAAAATCAACCTTTGTTTCAACTGATCCTTGAATTGGATCCCAAAAACTTGGCCATCCCGTGCCGCTATCAAACTTTTTATCTGAGAGAAAAAGTGGTAAATCACATCCTGCGCAGTGAAAAACCCCTTTTCTTTTCTCATTATTTAATTCGCTACTGAAAGCTCTTTCAGTGCCTTCATCCCTCAAAATATAATAAGATTCGGGACTCAATTTAGATTTCCATTCTTCTTTTGATAAATTCCACTCCTCTTTAGAAGCAAACGAAGAAGCTAAAACTTGCATAGGCTTAAAAAATGTTTTAAGTATTGACATAGTAGGAATTAGAATAAAAGTTCTTCTTGATAAAAATTGATTCATATTTTTACTCACATAAAAAGTAATGAGTTCCATACATCCTGATTCTATTAAAAATATTCATAAATTAAGTATTGCTCCAATGATGGATTGTACTGATAAACATTTCAGAATGATAATGAGAAAAATAAGTTCTGAAGCTCTTTTATATACGGAAATGATTGTTGCCCAAAGTTTACTTTATACGAGTAAAAAAGAAAATTTTCTAGATTTTAATTGTGAAGAGCACCCGATATCGGTTCAATTTGGAGGCGACGATCCCGCAATCCTTAGAGAAGCTGCGCAAATGGCACAGGATTGGGGTTATGACGAAATAAACTTTAATGTTGGTTGTCCGAGTCCAAGAGTCTGTTCTGGAAATTTTGGTGCTTCACTTATGAAAGATCCTGATAAAGTTGCAAAATGCATAGAATCTTTAAAAAAAAGCTGCAGCTTACCAGTAACGATTAAACACAGAATCGGCGTAGATAATAATGATAGTTTTATAAATCTAAATAAATTCGTAAGATGTATAGCTAATGCTGGTGCAGACAGATTTACAGTTCATGCAAGAAAAGCAATATTAAAAGGTCTCAATCCAAAACAAAACAGAACAATACCTCCGCTTAGGTACGACATGGTAAAAAAATTAAAAAAATTAAACCCAGAATTATTAATAGAAATCAATGGAGGTTTCTCAAATATTGAAGATTCATTAGAAGCCCTTAATGATTTTGATGGTGTCATGATTGGACGATCCGTGTATAAACATCCACTTAGATGGTCTGCGATTGATCAAAAAATTTATGGAATCAATAATAAAAAACCTAAATCTGCTTCTAATATTATTCTCTCTTTAATTCCATATATAGAAAAACATTTAACAAGTGGAGGAAAATCTTGGGATATTTGTAAACATCTCATTAACTTGATAGAAGGGATTCCAAAAGCAAAAGTTTTTAGAAATCAAATCTCAATTAAGTCTATAAAAAAGGAATTAGATATTGAATATCTGCTTAAATTAGCTTCTTGGCTTAAAGAAATGGGCTATTAATTTTCCTGGTTTAAGGGATTACTCTCATTAGAAACTCCTCTTTTTCTTCTGCTTCTACCATTTTCATATTCAGAGTTTTCGGAAGAATTTCCATAACTTCTATCTTCCCAACCTTCTGCGCCGGATGATTTATTAGTGTAGGAGGAATTAGGTTCAGAACTACCACCGCCATAGCCACCGCCATAGCCACCGCCATAGCCACCGCCACTATTATTACCACCGCCATAGCCACCACTTCTACCTCCTCTCCGAGGTCCGCCAGAGCCTCTGGGTTCTGCCTTATTAATTCTTAATGGCCTACCCATAAGCTCTGTTCCTTGCAAACCATCAATGGCTGTTGACTCTATTGTCTCGTCTGCCATTTCTATAAATGCAAATCCTCTCTTTCTTCCAGTATCTCTTTCAAGAGGAAGAGAACAATTTAAAACTTCACCAAAAGGGGCAAATAACTGTATAACATCTTCACGCTCGGCGCGGAAAGGCAAATTGCCAACAAAAATACTCACTTTAAACTCAACAAAAAAATTTAACTAATTTAAAACTACGATAAGCAGTTCTATAACATTACTCCACTATTCTACTTCAAAGCATACCCTTGTTGTAGAAAATAATTTAGATTTAAAGCAACAATTTTTTTTGCCAATTATTTACCTCCTTCTCTACTTGGGTAAAACCTGTTCCCCCCTCACTAATTCTAGATTTAACAACATTAAAAGATTTAAGATCCACAAAAACATCCTCTTCAAATTTAGGATGGAATTTTTTAAATTCATTTAATTTAAGATTTTTAAATAAAATTTTTCTCTCTAAGCAATACTTAACAATTTCACCCACAACTTGATAAGCGGTCCTAAAGGGAACTTGTTTACCAACTAAATAATCTGCCAAATCGGTAGCATTAGAAAAATCATTTTCAACTGATTCAGATAAAATTTTAACATTAAATTCTATGCCTTCAGTGACTAAAATAGTCATTGCTTTAATGCAGGAAGACAAAGTTTCTACAGTATCAAATATGGGCTCTTTATCCTCTTGGAAATCCTTATTATATGCAAGTGGTACCCCTTTGACCATGGTTAACAAAGCTTGAAGATGGCCGTAAACTCTTCCCGTTTTACCTCTTATCAACTCTGGAACATCTGGATTTTTTTTCTGTGGCATTAAGCTACTCCCAGTAGAACATTTATCTGTTAATTTTGCAAAAGAAAATTCATCAGTTACCCATAAAATAATTTCCTCTGATAATTTACTTAAATGAGACATTACTAAAGAAGATGCAGAAACAAACTCTATACAAAAATCTCTATCACTTACTGCATCAATACTATTTTTATAAATCTTTTCAAAACCCAATTCAGCAGCTGTAAAATCTCTATCTATGTTTATTTTTGTACCTGCTAATGCTGCAGCTCCTAATGGAGAAATATTAACTCGCGACCTTACTTCTTTGAACCTTTCACGGTCTCTTTGGAACATTTCTAAATACGCCAATAAGTGATGAGCTAAAGATAATGGTTGTGCTCTTTGCAAATGTGTATAACCAGGGATTAGGGTATAGATATTAGATTGCGCAAGATGTAAAAGAGATTTTTGCAAATCAATTATTAAAATTTCAAGATTATCAATCTCTTTTCTTAGCCACAATCGTATATCTGTGCCAACTTGATCATTTCTACTTCGGCCTGTATGTAATTTTTTCCCAGTTTCACCAATTAAATTAATTAGTTTTTCTTCAATACAATAGTGAATATCTTCAGAAGGTGGACTAGGAATAAATTTACCCTCCAAATATTCAACTTTTATCGTCTCTAAACCATTAATAATCTGCAAAGTTTCAGAAGAGGATAAAACTTTTGTTTTACCAAGCATTTTTGCATGTGCAATCGAGCAATCTAAATCTTCTAAAATGAGCTTTTTATCAAAATCAATTGAAGCATTAAATTTTTCAATGAAAGGGTGAAGTGTATTATCAAATCTTTTACTCCAAACTTTTGCCATATCAATTAATAACTTTATATATCTCTAATAAAGCATTTTTTTATATTGGTGACAAAAAATATCTATTTCAATTGAAAAATAACCATTGAAGCATCATCTTCCAAATGTCTATTTTGTCCTGTAAAATCATCTAATTTTTTAAAAATTTTATTTAATATTTCTTGGGATGTATAGGATTGCTTACATAATTTTATTAGAGTTTTAATTAACCTTTCCTCATCAAATCTTTCCCCTAAAGAATTAGAAGTATCAATTACTCCATCAGTGTAATAAAGGACTAAATCATTTTCATCAAGCTTAATTTCTCCACAGTGATATTTAGCATCTTTTTGAAGTCCCAGTACAAAACCATCTGCATCTAATCTTATAATTTTCTGATCTGAATTTTTCCAAAGCAAAGGAGGATTATGTGCTGCGTTAGCAAATCTCAATTTTCTAGTTCTAGGGTCATAATCTGAATAAAATAACGTCACAAATCTATGTGATTGATCTAAATCATTTATTGCTAGTTGATTCAAATCATGCAAAATTCTATCTGGAGGCAAACCTGTAAGAACCTCTGCACGTAGCATTCCTCTTAACATAGTCATTAAAAGACCCGCTGGAATACCCTTACCCATAACATCACCTATTACTAAAGCCCATCTAGCTTTTTCTTTTCTTTTTTCAGAGATATTCGTCTTTAAGCACATAAAATCATAGTAATCTCCTCCTAATTGGAGTGCAGGTCTACAATGAGCAGCAAGGTCTACTCCATCAATGATTGGACAATACTCTGGAAGTAATTGAGATTGTATTTCAGCCCCAGTAGCAATTTCTCTTTCTACATTCTCATGATTTTTCTTTGTTTTTATTAAGCAGTAATTTTCTAATCCAATAGCGAGACAGTTTTGGATAAAATTAAAATTACTATCATCCTTAATTGATTGACTGGAAATATCTTTGCTAAAAATATAAATAAATCCTCTACATTTACCTCTAGATAATATTTTTTCTGCCTCAATTTTATATTCTTTAAAATTTTTCTTTAAAACATCTTCAAAAGTTAAAATTTCTTTTATTTTAAAATTTTTAGAAAAATTAAAGTGTGTACAAAGATTATTTATTTCTTCTTGAATTTTTAAATAGTTATTATTTCCAGAAATTTTGATATTTTCATGCCATATTTCTCCCTCATAATTTAAAGGAATAATTAATATTACTTTTTGATTAAAAATGTGTTTAAAGACTAAGCATACATAATCTAAAAATTTATTTATATTCGAAAAAGATTTTAAATAATATGATAAAGAAGATGCCATTTCAGCAAATTTATGATTACCTTTTTCAGGTTCTATAGATTCATTTTCTATAAATTTTTGAATAAATTTGTTAGAAAATAATTTTTCTTTTTGATTATTTGTCACAACAAATTTAATAGATAAATATGTTTTAACATTAATTTTAAATTTTTAAAAAGATTTAATTAAATATTTATTTATCTGCAAGCAAAGCTTCCACAAATTCAAAACTATTAAAAGGTCTTAAATCTTTTATACCTTCTCCAGCCCCAATAAATCTTATAGGCAAATTAACTTCTTCGGAAACAGCTAAAGAAACACCTCCTCTAGAGGTACCATCTAATTTAGTAATAATTGCTCCACTTAAATTTGCTGATTTAGCAAAACTTTTTGCTTGTTTTAAACCATTTTGACCTTGACTTGCATCTAAAACTAATAATGATTCAACAATTGCATCTGGAACCTTCTTATCAATTATTTTTTTTATTTTTGCCAATTCATCCATCAAATTATTTTTTGTTTGTAATCTACCCGCTGTATCGACAAGTAACAATTCAATATCCCTTTTTTTTGCAGAATTAATTGCATCAAAAACTACAGCAGCTGGATCAGCATTTTTTGATTGATTAGATATAACATCAACATTACTCCTTTCACCCCATACTTTTAATTGTTCTACTGCCGCGGCTCTAAAAGTATCAGCAGCAGCTATCAAAGTTTTATAATTACTCCTTGATGACAAAAAAGCTAATTTCCCTAATGTAGTTGTTTTACCAACGCCATTTACTCCTACGAGCAACCAGACATTTAACTTGCCCTTTTGAGGCACTAAAAGATCAGTACCAGAATTTTTTATTGGTTTATCAATAATAAATTTTAATTGCTCCTTTAGAAATTTTATTCCTTCTTCTCCTCCAACAACTTCTTCATTTAATTTTTGCCTGAGAGAACTTATAACTTTATCAGTCGAATCAATACCGACATCCGCTCTTATTAATAATGTCTCTAAATCATCAAGGGCTTCAGGAGTAATAGGATCATCTCCCAATTTATCCAATAATTCTGTAACAAATCCTTTACGAGTCTCCTCTAATCCTCTTCTTAATTTTGTTAACCAATCAATTTCATCTATTGATATTTGATTAATTTTTTTCCCTTGAGCAGCTAAAACCATTGCAGACCAAGTGAAATTATCATCAAATTCTCCTAATTCAGGCTCAGTAGTAATTGTTGCCAATCTAGACGGATTTCCTTTAATACCATTATCAATCAAATCTTGTTTTTGCTCTTCCTGCCTCTGCAGTTCTTGTTTTTGCTCTTCCTGCTTCTTTAGTTCTTGTTTTTGCTCTTCTTGTCGTTTTTTTAAAAGTGCGTAAGCTTGTGCAGCCCACTCACGAGAATTATCAGACTCAGTATTATTCATTGATAGTTAAAATTCGTATTTAATAAATTTTTAAAATACTTATTTATTTATATCAAATAATCATTGCGATTTAACTGTTTGTAATCTCCTTAAAACACCATTAATAAATTTTCTTCCTTGCATATCACTGTATTTGTTAGCTAAATTTACAGCCTCATCACAAGCTACAGCAACAGGAGTTTTCAAAAAATTAATATCCATATAAGCCAGACGCAAAATATCTCTATCAATTCTTGGTAATCTGTTTAACCTCCAACCATCCATTGCTTGATCAATATCAGAATCAATTGTTGCAAGGTTATTAATGACATTCAGTATTCTTTGATTAACATCATTTCTAATATCAACTTGACCACTAGAAAGAATTAATTTTGGATAATCTAAAGTTACCGAAAGAGTATTCATAATAGTTTCAATTTTTTTTAGGGATTTTTTTAATTCATCTATAACATTTGAAAAAGAATAATTCGTACCTTCGTGCAATTCACAATCTAATATTTTTTGTGATGCATTTTCTAAGTCTGACTCACAATTATCTAGTTCATCTCTGCAATGATTAATTAGCGAATCTAATGCGGATTCAAAAATTTCTTCAATTTGAGATTTATTTAATTTAAAATTACCTTTATCATTTATCAAACCTAAAGAAATTAATGATAATTCCCTAGAAAGTGATTTATTTTTATGCATTAATTAAGAAGAGGAAGTATTAGTAGAAGCACGTAATTGAGAAAATAATTTTGAAAAAGTTGGATTTTGAGTGTTATTTTTCTCATCAGGATTAACTATTCCAGCTGAAATTATTGTTCTAAAAGCGTCTTCAACAGAAATATCCAAATCTTTAACAGAAGATTCAGGCACTAAGGTATACCAACCAGTTGTGGGGTTTGGTGCTGTAGGAATAAAAACACTAAGCAAATTTTCATCTAATTCTGGTTTAAGAGATGGACCAACATCACCAGTCACAAATCCTATACTGTACAATCCTTCTCGAGGATATTCAACCAAAACAACTCTCCTAAAACGATTAGATTTATTACTTAAGAAGGTTTCGAGTAATTGTTTAAGAGTTTTATAAACTGCTCCTGCTACAGGGATTTTTGATAAGGTACCCTCTCCAAATTCTAATAACCATCTACCTACGAAATTTCTCGCCATTAAACCTATTAGCAAAATAGCTAATAAAGGAACAGTTAAACCCAAAGAGAGATTGATTAAATCTTGCAATAAAGGATTTAAAGTAATAAAAGGATTTAATTGCTTAGGGACAGATGTGACTAACGTTAAAACAAATTTACTTACTAATGATGAAAGCCAGATAGTTGTTGCTAAAGGTATAACTACCAATAATCCAGCTATAAGATCATTTTTTAGATCCTTTTGAAGCCTAGAACCGAGGTTCGAATCTTGATTTTGATTAGAGTCAACCAAAATAATGTTTTTAACTATATTAACTTTACTAATAATTTAACTGTTTTTATTGAGTTAGGATATATTTTTTTTTAATAAATTTAAATTATTTATTAGTTTCTCCTCCTAAAAAATACTTTTAGAGGATTTCTTGTATCATAATAAAGAAATGATTAATATCATTAAAGACAAAAAAGAAATAAGTAAAAAAATAAAAGAAAGGGCAATTTTAGAAGGTTTTACAATTGCTGGCATTGCATCTATACCAGGAAGTTCGCGATTAAAATTAAGAACTGAAGCATTAGAAAGATGGTTATCAAATAATCACCATGGAGAAATGAAATGGATGGAAGCAGAAAGAAGGAAAAGTATCGGTTCTCTTCTTGAAGGTGCAAAAAGTGTTCTAAGCGTTGGATTTACCTACATAAGTTCGCAAAAAAACAACAATAAGTTTTTCAAAGTAGGAAAATTTAGTCAAGGAGAAGATTATCATAAAGTAATTGCCAAGAAGCTAAAGAATATCGGTAAATGGATTAATTTAGAAATTCCTGATTGCAAATGGAAAATATGTGTTGATACTTCGCCACTTCTTGAAAAAGCATGGGCAGAAGAATCAGGTCTTGGTTGGATAGGTAAAAATAGTAATTTAATAAGCAAAAAAAATGGTTCTTGGTTTACGTTAGGTTTTATGATCCTTACACAAGATTTATTACCTGATAAACCTCATCAATCACTTTGTGGTGTATGTGAAAAATGCATTGAGCATTGTCCTACACAGGCAATAGTTGAACCCTTTGTAATACAATCAAATTTATGCATTGCTTATCACACTATAGAAAGCAGAGAAAAAACTATTCCAAAAAATATAAAAGAAAATTTGAATGGATGGGTTGCGGGATGTGATATTTGTCAGGATGTATGCCCATGGAATAAGTCAGTCCCATACAACAATTCTGTTGAGACAATTCCGAAAGAATGGATTAAAAACCTTGATATTGATTCATTAAATTGGGATGACAAAACTTGGGAAAAAAATCTTAAGGGCACTACTTTAAAAAGAATTAAACCATGGATGTGGAAAAGAAACATAAAAGCAAGTCTAAAAACTTCTCAATAAAAAATGAAAAAATTTTTTAAAAATATACTTTGTCTTTTATTAATCAGTTTTTACTTGCTTAAGATAGAAGAGGTTAAATCGCTTGTGCCATATTATTATTTTCCATCAGTAAAAAATTTGGAAAAGGAAAGTTTATCTATAGGCAAAAATGCATATCAACTTCTATATTTTGGACTATATGAAGACAGCCTTAACTTAGCTAAATTGGCTGTCAAAATAAATTCATCCAATGAACAATTATTGTTAATTTTATCTGAAACTCAGGTAGCTAACAAACTCTATAAAGATGCATTAATTTCTTTGAAGAAAGCAGAAAAAATCAATCCAAAAAATAGCGAAATATACTTTGCCAAAAGTAATATCTATCTTAAAGTTTCAGAACTCAAAAATGCAAAAAATGATCTGGAAAAAGGTTTAAGTATAGATCCAAAGAACTATAGAGCTATTTTTCAATTAGGTAATATTTATTTAATGAAAAAAAATTACTCAGAAGCGATCCAATTGTTTAAGAAATCTGTAAAAATTAAACCTGATTTTTGGCAAGCAATAAATAATCAAGGTTTAGCTTATTTCGAAAAAAACAACATAAATCTATCTATCGAACTTTTTGAAAAAGCAATCTCAATCAATGAAAATGCTGAACCATTACTAGGTCTTGCTACATGTTTAAGAGTAAAAGACGTTAAATTAGCCCACCAATTAGCAAAGAAAGCATTAGCTAAAAATCCTAAGTACGTTAATTATGATTATAGAAAAGAACAGTTATGGGGAGAAAAATTACAAGCATCAACAGAAATTCTTCTACAAAATGATGAACTTTTAAAAGATGTAATTCTCGCGAAATCCAAAATAAATGCTTCTTCTTAATTTGCAATACTGGTAAATATTTTATTACCTATTAGTCTTAATTTAGTTACTCAATAGATATTTAATTTTGTACTCAAATGGATAAGAAAAATTTCACTTCTATCTCACTCCAAGAAGAAATGCAACGTTCTTATCTGGAGTACGCAATGAGTGTAATAGTAGGACGTGCTCTTCCAGACGCAAGAGACGGTCTTAAACCTGTGCAAAGAAGAATACTTTTTGCTATGTACGAATTAGGATTAACACCGGAAAGGCCATTTAGGAAGTGTGCACGAGTTGTTGGAGATGTACTCGGCAAATATCATCCTCATGGAGATCAAGCAGTATATGATGCGTTAGTAAGGCTAGTACAAAACTTTTCAACTAAATATCCTACTTTGGACGGACATGGAAATTTTGGATCAGTGGATAATGATCCTCCAGCGGCAATGAGATACACAGAAACCAGATTAGCACCAATAGCACACAAAGCGTTTCTTGAAGAAATTGGATCAGAAACAGTCAATTTCTCTAATAACTTTGATGGTTCGCAAAAAGAACCAGATGTTCTCCCAGCCCAACTGCCAT